>JAZQUE010000186.1:0-2534 GCA_045631145.1 Eubacteriales bacterium | reverse complement strand
CGTAAGCTATACGGGTGTTAACGGCGGACTTGTCTTTGCCGTTGCCGACGACCCAGGTATGCACTCGTCGCAGAACGAGCAGGACTCCCGTCACTACGCAAAGGCGTCGAAGATTATGATGCTCGAGCCCTCCGATTCCGAGGAATGCCGTGATATGACGAAGTCGGCGTTCGAGCTTTCGGAGAAGTTCGATACCCCCGTCTTTATCCGTCTTTCGACGAGAGTTTCCCACTCCCAGAGCCTCGTTGAGCTAGGGGAGAGAAAGGAAATACCTCTCAAGGACTACGAAAAGAATATCGGTAAGTACGTTATGATGCCTGCTAACGCCATCAAGCGTCACGTCGTGGTGGAAGAAAGAATAAAGGCACTCACCGCCTTTGCCGAGGAGAGCGAAATCAACCGCATTGAAACAAACGGCTCGAAGATAGGCGTCATTTCGGCAGGTATTACATATATGTATGCAAAGGAAGCCCTCGGCGAGAGTGTTGACTATCTTAAGCTTGGTATGGTATACCCCCTTCCCGAAAAGAAGATAGTCGAGTTTGCAAAGAAATACGATAAGGTTTTCGTTATCGAGGAGCTTGACCCCGTAATTGAAAATCACGTCAAGGCTCTCGGCATCGAGGTGGTTGGCAAGGAGGCATTTACCCTTCTCGGCGAATATACTCCCTATATGATCAAGAAGGCGGTTCTCGGAGAGGATGCTCCCGAGTTCACTTCTCTTTCGGAAAATATTCCCGTCCGTCCCCCCGTTATGTGCGCAGGATGTCCTCACAGAGGAACGTTTTACGTTTTGAAGAAGCTCGGGCTGGTCGTTTCGGGCGATATCGGATGCTATACTCTCGGTGCAACCCTTCCTCTCCAGTCGGTAGATACCACCATCTGTATGGGAGCGTCGGTGTCGGCGGCTCACGGTATGGCGAAGGCGAGAGGAAAAGAATTTAATAAGAAGCTCGTTTCGGTAATCGGTGACTCCACCTTTATGCATTCGGGCATTACGGGACTCGTTGATATAGTCTATAATAAGGGAAATAACACCGTTATCATCCTCGACAACTCCATTACGGGTATGACGGGACATCAGGACAACCCCACGACGGGCAGGACGATAAGAGGAGAGGAGACGAAGCAGGTCAACCTCATTACTCTTTGTAAGTCGGTAGGAATAGATAACGTCGTTGTTGCAGACCCCTTCGACGTCAAGAATTTCGAAAAGGTAGTTAAGGCAGAGGTAGAAAGAGAAGAGCCTTCGGTAATCATAGCTGGACGTCCCTGCGCACTTCTCAAGAGCGTGAAATATGAGGGCGTTTGTGAGATAACCGACAAATGCCGTAACTGCAAGATGTGTATGAAGCTCGGCTGTCCTGCAATTACCGTGAGAGAGGGCAAGGTCGTAATTGACGCTACCCAGTGTAACGGCTGCGGACTTTGTATAAACGTGTGCCCCTTCGGCGCGATTGAAAAGAAGGAGAAGTAATATGACGAAGAACGTAATGATAGTCGGTGTCGGCGGGCAGGGAACTCTCCTTGCCAGCCGAATACTCGGTAATACAGTTATAAACGAGGGCTACGACGTAAAGGTGTCGGAGGTTCACGGAATGAGCCAGAGAGGCGGAAGCGTTGTTACCTACGTAAAATACGGCGATAAGGTTTATTCCCCAATCGTTGATAAGGGAGAGGCGGATATCATACTTGCCTTTGAGCTTCTCGAAGCGTACAGAGCGCTCCCGTATCTCAAAAAGGGCGGAAAGATTATCGTAAATAATCAGAAGATTGACCCAATGCCCGTTATATCGGGACTTGCCGAATACCCCGAGAATATCGAGGGTAAGCTCGGGGAGGCTACCGTCGTTGACGCTCTCGCTCTCGCAAGGGAGGCGGGCAACACCAAGGCAGTCAACGTCGTTCTCATCGGCGTTATGGCAAAGAGCACAGATATTCCCTATGAAAAGTGGGTAGAGACGATAAAGTCGACAGTTCCCCCGAAGTTTCTTGAAGTAAATCTCAAGGCGTTTGAACTTGGCTATAATTTATAAGGAGATGAAGAAAATGGCAATGTGGCAACCCGAGGTAGAAGCCCTTGCCCGTCCCGAGCTCGAAAAATTACAGAGTGAGAGACTTGTGGCACAGGTAAAAAGAATGTATGAAAAGGTAGAGCTTTTCAGAAAGAGAATGGATGAAAAGGGACTTAAACCTTTTGACATTCACGGAATTGAAGACCTGCATAAGCTTCCCTTTTCGTATAAGCAAGATTTAAGAGATTATTACCCCTATGGACTTTTCGCAGCTCCTATGTCCGAGATAAGACGAGTACACGCCTCCTCGGGTACAACAGGTAAGCAGATAGTTGTAGGATATACCGACAACGACCTTGATATGTGGGCTAACTGCTTTGCAAGAATGCTCATTGCCATTGGTGCTGACGAAAACTCATTCGTACACGATGGCTACGGTCTCGGACTTTTCACAGGTGGCTTCGGTGCACACGACGGTGCGATAAGAATCGGTGCTACGGTAATTCCGATTTCGGCAGG
>JAZQUE010000185.1:0-7881 GCA_045631145.1 Eubacteriales bacterium | reverse complement strand
GCCTTTGAAAAGGCGGCAGACGGCAAGGCTACGAAAATTATCATTCCAAGTGAACTTCAGTCTGTCGCAGGACTTGTGGCAGGAATTAAGGAGATGTAATTTGTTAGGGGAAGTGCTTTTTATAAAAGCACTTCCCCTATAACCCCAACGAAAACTATACTAACAGAAGGCTCAAACGAGCCTTCTTATTTTTTACTTCACTTGACTTTTTTGAAGAACGTTGTTATACTATTTCTGTAAGAGAGGAGGGAATATATGAATTTTGAAAAGCTCTTTGAAAAGAAGAAAATATTGAACGAAAACAAAGATAAGATAAATTCTGTAACTCTTTCTTCCTTTGAAGCAGATTTTGAGCTTAGGTTTACTCATAACTCCACTGCTATTGAGGGGAATACGCTCACTCTTATGGAGACGAAGGCTGTACTTGAAGACGGTGTTTCTGTTGGCGGGAAATCACTTCGTGAAATATACGAGGTTATAAACCATAAAAAAGCGTATTCTTACGTTAAAAAATGTATTGCCGAAAAGAAAGAGCTTGACGAAAGAATAGTTAAGGATATCCATGCACTGTTAACTGAAAATATTATTGTTGGTGGAATTTATCGAAACGAAGAGGTAAGAATAAGCGGAGCAGGCTTTACTCCACCTGCAGGAAACGAGATGCTATATCAGATAAAAGATTTTTATCAAAATGTTTCGAGAACTGATTTTGACGATATCACGTTTTCTGCATGGACTCACGCCGAGTTTGTAAGAATACATCCTTTTGTTGACGGAAACGGACGAACTGCAAGACTCATAATGAACTATCAGTTGATGTCAAGAGGCTTTCTTCCTATATCGGTTAATAAGGAAAAGAGAGTAGAGTATTACAACGCTCTTGAAGAATATGCAGTAAACGGAAATCTGACTCCCTTCGCTGATTTTGTAGCAGGGCACGAAGAAGAACAGCTTGACACATATTTAAACCTAATATAAAATAAGGCTCGGGTGAGCCTTATTTCAGTATAGTTTTCATTGGGGTTATAGGGGAAACACTTTTATAAAAAGTGCTTCCCCTAAAATACATAAAAATTAAGTTCGGACGAAATAGTCCGAACTTTTCCTTAGAAAAACATATAACAACGAAGTGGTGTATTCACGCTTTATAACAGTCGTGAACACACCACTTGAATTTTAATTACCCTATTTCATTTTCGGTTTTCGCCCAAATATGAAACCGAGTGATTAGTGAACGATGCACTTCTCGGTGTCCTTATCGAAGATGTGAAGTCTGTTAACGTCGAGAGCGACCTTAACGTCGGTATCAACCATCGAGCTGGAGTGAGCGTTAACGTTAGCGATGAGGTTCTGCTCATCAGCAACGAGGTAGAGGTAGATGCAAGAGCCCATAAGCTCGGTAACGTCAACGTGAGCGTCGATAACCCAGTTCGAGAGAGACTCGAGGTAGATGGGCTCGTCGTGGATACACTCGGGACGGATACCTGCAACGACTTCCTTGCCGATATATTCCTGAAGAGCCTCGTTCTGAGCCTTTTCAGCGGGGAGAGGAAGCTTATTCTTGCCGAAGCAGAAGCAAACGTCGTCGCCAATCTTTTCGATAGAACCGTTGATGAAGTTCATCTGAGGAGTTCCGATGAAGCCTGCAACGAACATATTAACGGGATAATCGTAAAGCTTTTGAGGACTGTCAACCTGCTGGATAAGACCGTCCTTCATAACAACGATTCTCGTTGCCATGGTCATAGCCTCGACCTGGTCGTGAGTAACGTAGATGAAGGTGGTAGCAAGTCTTGTATGGAGCTTGGTAAGCTCTGTTCTCATCTGTGTACGGAGTTTAGCGTCAAGGTTTGAAAGGGGCTCGTCAAGAAGGAATACCTTGGGCTGACGAACGATAGCACGACCGAGAGCAACACGCTGTCTCTGACCGCCCGAAAGAGCCGCAGGGCGTCTGTCGAGAAGGTGAGCGATGTCGAGAACTCTCGCAGCTTCTTCAACCTTTCTCTTGATTTCTTCCTTGGGAGTCTTACGAAGCTTAAGACCGAATGCCATATTCTCGAATACGGTCATATGAGGATAAAGAGCGTAGTTCTGGAAAACCATCGCGATGTCTCTGTCCTTGGGAGCTACGTCGTTGACTATTTTGTCACCGATGAAGAGCTCGCCCTCGGAAATTTCCTCGAGACCTGCAATCATTCGAAGAGTGGTAGACTTACCGCAACCTGAAGGACCAACGAGAATGATGAATTCCTTGTCCTTGATTTCGAGACAGAAGTCCGAAACGGCTGTAACTCCACCGGGATATTTTTTGTAAATATGCTTAAGTGATACACTTGCCATTGGTTTGACCTCCTACTTTGAATGTAAAACCTAAAGTTTTCTTATATTAAATTCTTTTGCCTTAATATCATAACAGAAAAGGTAAAAATAGTAAAGATGTTTATCCTCCAATTTTCGAGGTCGTCATATGTGAAAATTGCACAAATTTTAAATAAAAGATGTCCAAAACCCCTTTTTTTAAGGGGTTCGACTTTTCCCGAAAAAAGCCTGAATTTCATTTTTCTACTATTTGCACAAAAATTATTTAGCTTTTTTGATAGATAAACCTATTCGCTTTTTCTGTACGTCGACCGATATGACGACAACCTTTACTGCGTCGCCAACCGAAAGTGCTTCGGAGGGGTGCTTTATGAATTTATCGGAGATTTCCGAGATGTGCACGAGACCGTCCTGATGCACTCCGATGTCAACGAAGGCACCGAAGTCGCAGACGTTTCTTACCGTTCCCGTCAGTACCATTCCTTCATAAAGGTCGTTCATATCGAGAATGTCGTCGCGAAGTATCGGCTCGTCGAAGTCGTCTCGTATGTCGAGCCCGGGCTTCTCAAGCTCCTTTACGATGTCGTCAAGGGTGGGAATACCTATACCGAGCTCACCCGAGAGCTTCTCCTTACCGTAGTGAGATACCTTGTCGGAGAGTCCCTTGAGTCCGTCCTTCGTAATTTCCGAGTAGCCGAAGACGTTCATAAGAGCCCTTGCCTGAGCGTAGGACTCGGGGTGAACGCCTGTATTGTCGAGAGGCTCTTTGGAGTCGGGAAGGCGGAGGAAGCCCGCGCACTGCTCGAATGCCTTGTCACCGATTCGGGGTACTTTTTTTATCTTTTCGACAGAGTCAAACTCGCCGTTTTCCTCGCGGTATTTTACAATGTTTTTAGCGCTTGCCGAGTTAATTCCTGCCACGTATGAGAGGAGGGGAGCAGAGGCGGTATTGAGATTTACGCCGACGCTGTTAACGCAGCTTTCGACTACTCCTCCGAGTGCCTCGTCAAGTCTCTGTGGCTTCATATCGTGCTGATACTGACCGACACCGATAGCCTTCGGCTCGATTTTAACAAGCTCGGCGAGAGGGTCCTGAATTCTTCTTGCGATAGATACCGCACTTCTCTCGGTTACGTCGAAGTCGGGGAACTCCTTCGCCGCAAGCTCGCTTGCCGAGTAGACCGATGCGCCTGCCTCGGAGGTGACGATGTATTTTACATTGAGAGAGTTTTTCTTTATCATTGAGGAAACGAACATTTCGCTTTCCTTCGATGCCGTTCCGTTGCCGATGGAGATAACGTCAACCGAATGCTTCTTTATAAGAGAGAGCATTATCCTTTCGCTCTCCTCGATTCTTTCCTGAGGCTTGGTGGGGTAGATTACCGCCGTATCAAGCACCTTTCCCGTCTTGTCAACTACCGCAAGCTTACAGCCCGTTCTGTAACCGGGGTCGAAGCCGATGACCGTCTTGCCCTTGAGAGGGGGCTGGAGAAGAAGGTTTTTGAGGTTGTCCTCGAATACGAGTATCGCCTTTTCGCTTGCGTCGTCGAAGGTTAAAGAGCGAATTTCACGCTCGAGAGAGGGGAAAAGAAGCCTTGAGTAAGCGTCTCTTACCGCCGTATCAACGAGGGGGGAGAAGATGCTTCCGGGGGTAACGCATCTGTTGATGAGAAAGGAGAGGGGAAGGTATTCGTCGATTTCAACCGACACCTTGAGGAAGTCCTCCTTTTCGCCTCGGTTGAGTGCAAGTATTCGGTGGGAGGGTATCTTGTTTATCGCCTCGCTGTACTCGTAGTACATACGGTAGACCGAGTCCTCCTCCTTTGCCGCCTTCGAGGTGATGAGTCCGTGGTCGAAGATAAGACCTCGGAGCACCTGACGGAACTCGGCGTTGTCGGATACGTTCTCGGCGATAATGTCGAGAGCACCCTGCAAAGCCTCCTCGGCGGTATTCACTTCTTTTTCCTCGTTTATATATTCGGAAGCGAAGGCGAGAGGGTCGCCTTCCTTTATTCCCTGTGCGAAAATAAGCTCGGCGAGAGGCTCGAGTCCCTTTTCGCGTGCTACCGAGGCTCGAGTCTTTCGGTGAGGCTTGAAGGGACGGTAGATATCCTCTGCCTCGGTCATAGTCTCTGCCTTTTCCAGAGCTTCTCTTATCTCGTCGGTGAGCTTACCCTGCTCCTCAATGGAGGAGAGAATTTCTTCTTTTCTCTTTTCGAGGTTGCGAAGATAGGTAAGACGCTCGAAAATCTGACGCAGTACCTGGTCGTCGAGAGAGCCCGTCATCTCCTTGCGGTAACGTGCGATAAAGGGAATGGTGTTGCCGTCGTCGATGAGTTCGAGAACGTTTTTAGACTGACTTTCCTTAATGCCGAATTCGTCGGCAATAGTCTTGATAAAATCCATTTTTACTCCTTAAAAGCTAAATTTATTTAAAGTAAGTTTACCATATTTTCACACAAATTGCAACCGCCCGACAGTCAAACTTATTGACTTTTTTTGCTTTTTTGGTAAAATAGTTAACAGAACTAAAAACGGGAGAGAAAAATGGACTCTAAAAGAATAAGAGACGAGGCTCGCTTTCAGGTGTTCGCACATATGTCGAAGGCGATACTCGCATATATACTATCGGGAATTATTACCACAGTCGTGACCTATAACCTTCAGATTTTGGCGTTTTCGAGGAATATTTCGCTCGCGTCCGACAACCCGAAGGTCGCACTTATAACCCTTTTCGCAATGACGGCAGGGCTTATCTTAAACCTTCCGCTTTCCTTTTGCGCACAGAGGTTTTTCCTTGTTTTGTCAACTCACACACCGATGGAATCTATACCGTTGAAGCGCTTTTTCGAGCCCTTTGAAAAGCCGAAGCTTCTCTTGAAGGGAGCGCTCCTCGTGCTTCTCACCTCGATACTGAACGTTATCGGAATTTTCGCCCTTGTTTTCCCCGTGTGGCTCGCCTTTTCGTCGGCGGTCTTTTTCCTTTCGGAAAACCCCGAGATTTCGGTTTTTGAGGCTCTGAAAAGAAGCTCAAAAATGATGAAGGGAAGAAAAATGTTTGCTTTTAAAACACTCCTTCCGCTATTTCTCGTATATCTCGGAATAAGCGCGTTTCTCGGCTCGCTCTACTTCGTCTCCTTCTTTGTGAGTGCGGTAATTGAGATAATGATATCGGTCGTCCTTGCCATAATTTATAACGAAAATAAGAAAACCGTCGTGTGATACGACGGTTTTTAAATTTTCTATTGTAATTTTCTGTCTCTTATAGTATAATATACTATGTATAATTATATTATAAGAGGAAATGATATATGGAAGAAATTTTTTGCACGCTTGAGGAACTGATAAAGGAGTTTTCGCTCACTCCTCTTTATATGCCCGAGGGGGGCGAAAAAATACACATAACGAAGAACGAGGTCAACCGACCGGGGCTTCCCTTGTCGGGCTATCTCGAGCACTTCGACAACGAGAGAATTCAGGTGCTCGGAATGGTTGAGTACAGCTATCTCGAGAGCCTCGGAGACAAGGAGAGGGGAGAAAAGCTCGATGCCTTTTTTGCCCTTCGTCCCGTCGCAGTAATTCTTTCGCACACCGATATGATACCAATCGGAATGAGAGAGTACGCCGAAAAGTACGGCGTACCGCTTCTCCACGTTGACCAGAAGACCTCGCCCTTTATGGCGGCGCTCATCTCGTCGCTCAGCGTAAAGCTTGCCCCGATGATTTCGCAGCACGGGGTTTTCGTCGAGGACTACGGCGAGGGTATACTCATTACGGGCGACAGCGGTATCGGTAAGAGCGAGGCGGCGATAGAGCTTGTAAAGCGAGGACACCGACTCGTTGCCGACGACTCGGTCGAAATAAGAAGGGTATCCGACAAGACGCTTGTCGGCTCTGCACCCGAAATAATAAGACACTATATCGAGCTTCGAGGAATCGGTATCGTTGACGTAAGACGAATCTTCGGTATGGGTGCGGTAAAGAATACCGAAAAGATAGACCTTATCATCAACCTCGAGCTTTGGGATAAGGATAAATTCTACGACCGCTTCGGTCTTGAGACCGAATACACCGAGATAATGGGACTTCAGATACCGAGTATCACAGTCCCCGTAAAGCCGGGTAGAAACCTTGCGGTCATTATCGAGATTGCCGCAATGAACCACCGCCAGAAGAAGATGGGCTACAATACAGCAGTTGAGTTCAACAAGAAGCTTATGGGCGGAATGGAAGAAACAGATGAAAGATAAATTCACAAAAGACCTGCCGATGTCGTCATATACCACCTTTAAAGCGGGGGGTAACGCCGACTACGCCTTTTTCCCGAGGACGAGGGAGGAGATGAAAAATGCGCTCGACTTTATAAAAGAAGAGGGACTTCCTTACTATATCGTCGGAAAGGGCTCGAACCTTCTCGTCGCCGACGACGGCTTCAGAGGCGTTGTGGTTTTCACCACCTCGATGTGCGAGACTTCGTTTGAAAATAACGTTGTCGTTGCCGATGCGGGAGTGTCGCTCACCTCTCTTGCAAGGCAGGCGGGAAGAATGGGGCTTTCGGGTATGGAGTGCCTTTGCGGAATACCCGGCACCGTCGGAGGCGCAGTCTATATGAACGCAGGCGCGTACGGCGGAGAAATGAAGGATATAACCGTTTCGTCGGAATATCTTGAAAACGGCGAATTTCACACTCTCGAGGGAGATGCACAGGGCTTTTCCTACCGACAGAGTGCATATAGCGGAAGCGACAGAATAATCGTCAGCGCACGCCTTCGTCTTACCGAGGACGACCCCGAAAGGATAAAGGCGAGGGAGGAGGACTACCTTTCCCGCCGTCGGGAAAAGCAACCACTCGAATACCCCTCGGCAGGCTCGACCTTCAAGAGATATCCGGGTCGCTTTACGGGTCAGATGATAGAGGAAGCGGGGCTTAAGGGACTGCGCATCGGAGGAGCTTCGGTTTCCGAAAAGCACGCAGGCTTTATCGTGAACGATAAAAACGCAACGGCGAGCGATATAGTTTCTCTTATTCGTCTCGTTCGGGAAAGGGTTTTCGAAAAGCACGGCGTCGTGATAGAGTGTGAAGTTAAATATCTGTCTGAAAAAGGAGAGGAAAAGCTTTGACAACAACTCGCTCGTACAGTATGAGACTGAAGGACAGTCTTTCCGAGCGTACCGCCCTCGATATCGGGCTGAAGACGGGAAGGCGCACCGAGCTCGACAAATGCTGTGCACTATCCTTCTTTTACGGAGTAATGCTTTTTTCAAAAAAGCTTGACAAGGAGACGATGACGATATCTCTCGAAAACGAAAAGCTCCTTGAAATATGCACCTACATAATGATACATCACTTTCTTGCCGTACCCTCTGTCAGACAGATAGAGAAGGGCGGAAGAAGATTCGAGGTATCCTTTAAAAGAGAGCTCGTCGGGAAGGACCTCTCGGAGAAGCTCTTTGACGGCGAAAAGGACTTATCCTTTGCCGAGGTGTGTCAGAATTGCAGAAGGTTCTTTTTGAGAGGCGTTTTTCTCTCGGCGGGAAACATAACCGACCCTGAGCGAGACT
>JAZQUE010000184.1:0-4041 GCA_045631145.1 Eubacteriales bacterium | reverse complement strand
TAAGCAGAGAGTTCTGAAGTGAACCCCAAAAGTTAGACACTTTTGGAGGTGCATATCATTCTTCTCTGCTTATTTAACATTATTTCTTTGTTTCGTATCTTTTCTTGCAGGAGGAGGGCGAAACACCGAAGCTCTTTTTGTAGAGTCTCCAGAAGGTCGAGTAGTCGTTGAAGTGGTACTTCATTGACACCTCGATAGCGGGCATACCTGAAAGAAGGTCGCTTTGCGCCGCCATAATCTTTTTTTCGGTTATGTATTGCTTCAGTCCTATGTTCATATGCTCTGAAAAGGTATTCTGAATGTGGGATGGTGACATATTGAGATTTGCCGAAATTATATCCGCGTCAAGCTTTTCTTCAATATGCGAGGAAATATACTCGACGATTTTTTCTACCAAGGGGTTTTGTCCTGCCACCGAGAAGGAAACTCTCGGAATATAGGAGCAATAGGTTAGAAGCTCTTTGGTAAGAGAGTTGGCTGAATCTGCAATATCCTCGGGCTTGTAGCTTTCAAGCACGTATTTCAAAAGGTCAAAAACAAGAGGAACGTAGGGGTCATTTCTTATGTTGAATACGATAGGTGGTGTAATGAGGCGGGTGAGCACGTTCTCGGGCAGAAGCTCATCGTAGAAGTTTATGCTGTTGAAAACGTGAGCACTGTCGTGCTCGTTTATCATGTGGTGATAAGTTCCTTTTGGAATGATGAGCATATCGTGAGGCTGAAGAAGATAGGTCTGACCGTCTATCATATATTTGACATTACCATTTAAAAAGTAGACAAGCTCGTTTGTAAAATGCATATGCTTGTAATCTTTTTCGTCACATCCGTTAGGGTCTGAGATATCTATATATTCTACGAATTCACTGACAGGCTTCAGGGTAGTATTCATTGAATTTCGCTCCCTTTCTTAAAATTATGATAATTATACAATGTTTTCGTATGTTTTGCAATATGTTAGTGAAAAAAACTATTTACATTTTATTTTCGTTATGGTATATTGAGATAAACAAATTAAATATAAAAGGAGAGTAATTATGTCTGAACCCATTAAAATAGGTGTTGTCGGCCTTGGAAGAATAGGTATGTCGGTACACCTTCAGTGTCTTAGAGCACGACCTGAAAAATTCAAGGTTGTTGCTGCCTGCGACCTTATTCCCGAGCGTACCGAAAAATATGCCAAGGAATTCGGATGCAGAACCTATCTTAACATTGAGGACCTTATAAACGATCCCGAGGTTGAGGTGGTTGATATCGCTACCCGTTCCTGCGACCACTATGCACATTCCAAGATGGCACTTCTTGCAGGAAAGAGCGTTCTCGTCGAGAAGCCCTTCTGCGAGACCTACGAGGAGGCACTCGAGCTTATCGAGCTTGGAAGTCAGCCTGCAGGTCCTCATATCTACGTCCGTCACAACAGACGCTTTGAGGAAGGCTTTATCAAGGTAAACGAGATTATCGACTCGGGTATTCTCGGTGAGGTTTATGAGATAAGACTTGCAAGAAACGAATATCAGCGCCGTAACGACTGGCAGACTATAAAGGAATTCGGAGGCGGACAGCTTCTTAACTGGGGTCCCCATATCGTTGACCATTCGATTCAATTCTGCGGAGGTAAATATACCGCAATGCACGCTGACATTAAGCGTGTAGCCGCAGTAGGTGACGCAGAAGACCACATCAAGCTCATATTCAAGGGCGTGAACAACAGAACCGTCGATATGGAAATAAGCGGTGGTGTTGCACAGAATATTCCTCAATATATAATCTATGGAACGAGAGGAAGCCTTATTTCAGAGAACAGCAAAACCTTCAAGCTCAAGTATCTTGATCCCGACGTTCCTCTTCAGAAGATTGAAGCAGACCCCTCTACACCCCAAGGAAACGCATACGGAATCGAGGAGGTTCTCACCTGGAAGGAAGAAACCGTTACTATTGAGGGCGGAGATAAGACCGACGTTATCTGGGACTACTTCTACGATGCATACCGCCTTGGTAAGCCTTACCCCATCACTTCCGATCAGGCGGCAGAGGTTGTAAGAACAATAGAGCTGGCTAAGGTCGGCACAGAGTTTGCAGACTAAGGAGAATATTATGAAAATAGGAGCACAGCTTTATACGGTAAGAGATGCTTGTCAGACTCTTCCCGATTTTGCAAACACTTTAGCAAGAGTTGCTGAGATGGGATATACAACCGTTCAGGTTTCGGGCGCTTGTCCCTTTGAACCCGAATGGCTTCGCGACGAGCTTAAAAAGAATGGGCTTACCTGCGACTTAACTCACGTTGAATACGAAGACCTTGTCAAGGATACCGAAAAGGTGGTAAACGACCATAAGGTTTTCGGTTGTAAGTACATAGGTCTCGGCAATATGCCCGGCGGCTTTGAAAGAAGCGTTGCGGGTGCAAGGGCGTTTTGCGAGGCAGCTACCCCCACTGCAAGTCGTATGAAGGAGCTTGGGGCATATCTTATGTACCATAATCACGGCTCCGAGTATGAGCTCAACGACGGCACAGTAAACGTTATGACAGCTCTTTCAGACAGTATCCCGGAGGATCATATGGGCTTCACTCTTGATACTTATTGGGTTCAGTACGGAGGCTACGACCCCGTAGAAGAAATAAAGAGACTGAAGAACAGAATACCGGCAGTACACTTCAAGGATATGGAAGTGTTGCCCGACGGCACTCGTCGCTATACCCCTGTCGGAAACGGTATACTCGACTTCGAAAAGATGATAGAAGCACTTGAAGGAACCTCTTGCGAATTCGCTTACGTCGAGCAGGACTTGTGGTTTGGAAGAGATCCATTTGAATGTCTTAAGATGAGCTACGATTATCTCAGCTCTCTCGGACTTAAATAAAGGAGGATAATATCCAGAATATACCTGAACTTCTTGTCTCTCTTTCGGGACAGAAAATAGATACTCTTGAAAAGTGGGAACGCTTTCGTCGTGACGAGGTACTCAACCTTTCGGAGCAGTACGCATACGGTGTCAGAGATATAGAGCGCCCCGAAAACCTTTATTTCAAAATTGAAGAGGAAAAAGAGGTCTACGGAATGAAGCTGAAGGAAGTCACAATCGGCTTTGACGATTTTTCCTTCCCTATGCATCTCTACCTTCCCCTCAAAATAGAAAAGCCTGTTCCCGCCTTCATTTACGTTATGCACGAAAACCTTGAAAACAAGCTTATGTTTAAAGAAGACGGAAATATGAGCGCCCCCGAGATTGAAAGTGAGCTTCCTCTGAAGTATATCACCGACAGAGGCTATGCAGTTGCGGTAATGCCCACCCGCGAGGTTTACAGAGAGTGGGTTACCCATTCCGAATTCAAGGTTGGTGTTTTTGCTGCCGTTAAAACTCCTAAGGGTAGAAATAAGTACTCTTGGGCGTCCCTCTCGTCTTGGGCGTGGGGTGTCAGCCGAGTAATAGACTACCTCGAGACCGATGCCGACGTTGATGCAACGAGAATTGCAACTACAGGACATTCGAGAAGCGGAAAGGCGGCTCTTTGGGCAGGCTGTACCGACTCCAGAGTATATCTTACCATTCCCAATAATACCGGTTGTATGGGAGCTGCAATACTTCGAGGCAAGAAGGGCGAGCATGCAAAGGAAATCAATATAAGCGACTGGCTTAACGATAAATTCCACGAATACAACAACTGCGAGGAATATTTCCCTATCGACCAGCACTTCGTTCTTTCTCTCGTTGCACCGAGATATCTTTGCCTTCCTTCCTCTGTTCTTGATGAGTGGGCAGACCCCGAGGCAGAGCTTCTTGCGGCAAAGCTTACAACTCCCGTATATGAGCTTTACGGAGAAAAGGGACTTGTTATGGAAGACGAGAAGCCTATTCTCAATAAGGTTTACGACGAAGGCAGAATAGTTTACTACGTCAAGGAGGGCGACCATAGCCAGACGATGTTCGACTGGGATGTTGCACTCGATTATTTCGACAAGATAAAATAAGAAGCGTTTAAACGTTTCATCTCGTTGAGAGGATATGTAAAACTTAACCGACTCATAGATTGTTAAAGATAAA
>JAZQUE010000183.1:0-5051 GCA_045631145.1 Eubacteriales bacterium | reverse complement strand
TGTTCTCCTACCGTTTCCGAAAAGCCTTCTACCCCAACGCCTATCGAACGAACGGGCAGTGAAAAATCTACGTTGAATTTAAAAAGGCGGGAAGAAACCGAAAAAATATTTTCTGAAGACGAGGTAGGAAAAGCAAGCTTCTCCTGTCTCACGATGGTTGAAAAATCGGAATACTTTACAAAAAGCTTCACGACCGATGAATATATACTTCTTTCGCGAAGCTGTCCCGACACCTCGTTAACAAGGGATATCAAAACGGAGTTTGCCTCTTCAAGGCTCAAAACGTCGTAGGGTGTTGTGGTACTGCAGGAGATAGACTTCGTGTCGTCCCCCTCACCGTAGTCCTCAACCGAAGAAAAGTCAAAGCCGTTTGCTCTGTCCCATAAAAGCTCTCCCATTTTTCCGAAAAGTGCCTTTAGCTCCGCACGCTTCTGTGCCGCGAGGTCACCTACCGTCATAACCTTCATACGAATAAGCTCTTCTCTCATTCGTCTTCCAACGTAAAGTAAATTATAAGCGGGCATCACCCATACGATTTTCTTAAAATCATCGGGAGATATAACACTTACGGCGTTGGGCTTTTTGAGGTCGGAGGCTAACTTTGAAAAGGTCTTATTAAAGCTCACTCCAATCGAAACGGTAAGTCCCGTTTCTTTTTTTATACGCCTTCTGATTTCATCGGCTATCAAAAAGCCTGCTTTGAATATATCATTTTTATTTCTCCTTTTGGCAAGCTCCGTCACGTCAAGCCACGCCTCGTCAATACCAAACGGCTCGACCCTCGTCGCATATGAAAGATATATTTCCCGTACCCTTCTCGATTCGGTCACGTATTTCCCGTAACGCACCGACTTGATTATAAGAAGTGGGCATTTTTCAAGTGCCGAGGAAACGGTTTCTCCCGTTTTTATTCCATATCTTTTCGCAAGCTCGTTTTTCGCAAGAACTATACCGTGTCTCGCCTCAACGTCACCGCAAACTGCAAGGGGTATCCCCTCAACTCCCTCCGATTCAAGAGACTCGACAGAGGCAAAAAAATTATTAAGGTCGGAGTGGAGTATCACTCTATCACCCCTCAGGTCTCTCGACCTGAAATACTCTTCGTATTCCTCAATATCGTAAAATTTACTCACAAAATCACCTGCTTTTATTAAATTATAACTCATTTTCGTAATTTGTCAATATGTTTTTACTCAATTTCGTAATTGAAAAATGTGGTAAATATGTTAAAATATATAAGAGGTGAAAATATGAGAAACACAACGCTTTGTTATATAGAAAAAGACGGAAAGTATTTAATGCTGCACCGCACGAAAAAGGAAAACGACCTGAACCACGACAAATGGATAGGCGTGGGAGGAAAGTTTGAAGACAAAGAAAGTCCCGAGGAGTGTGTAGTAAGAGAAACACTTGAGGAAACGGGGCTTACCTTAACGTCCTTTGAGTACAGAGGAATAATAACCTTCGTCTCCAACAAATGGGAAACGGAATATATGCATCTTTTCGTAGGAAAGGAATTCGAGGGAGAAATAAAAGAGTGCGACGAGGGAGTGCTCGAATGGGTCGAAAAAGAAAAGGTGTCCTCCCTTCCCTCGTGGGAGGGTGACAGGCTTTTCCTTGAAATATTAACGAAAGACGTTCCTTTCTTTTCGATGAAGCTCGTTTACGAGGGAGACACCTTAAAAGAAGCTTATTTAAATGCAAAAAAATATGATGGATGAGCCATCATATTTTTTTATTCGTTATATTCAAAACAAGTAACAACGCACCATTTTTACACAGTTTTAAAGCCGTTGCCTCTCACTTCTCTGACGTCGGAAATTATCATAAAGGCATTTGGGTCCTTATTTTTAAGTTTTTCGAGCAAAAGCGGAACCTCTCTCGACCTTAAAATACACATCAAAATCATATTGTCCTCTTTATAGTATAGACCCCTGCCGTATATTCCCGTAACACCTCTTTCAAGGTCGGTCATAATCTCTTCGGCAAGCTCGTCGTTCTTTTTACTGACTATAAACACCGACTTTGCGACGTCACCACGGACAAGTATGTAATCGGTGACCTTGGTGCTGATATAAAGAGAAATCACCGAATAAAACATTATTGTATAATCGTGGAAAACAAGTCCCGACAAAACGATGACTGTACAATCTATCATCAATATGTAATTCGCCACCGAGACGTGAGGAATAAGCTTATGAAAAATCAGGGCGGCGAAATCACTTCCTCCCGTCGACCCCTCGAAAAGCACCGTTATTCCCACTCCTACTCCAACCAGTATTCCTCCAAACACCGATGCCACTACTATATCATCGTTATAGGGCGGTATTTTTGAGGTGAGCTCGAGAAACAAGGAAAGAGTAACGATTCCAAAGACGGTTTTAAAAACAGAGTCCTTCTTCAGTGTTCTGTAGCCGAAAAAGAAAAGCGCCATATTTACAATCAGCGTCGTTATCGAAAGCGGAACGGAAAATATATAATAAACGACGGTAGCAAGTCCACTGACGCCCCCTGTTGAAATTTTAAGAGGCACGAGAAAAAAATTAATAGCGAAAGCAAGAATAAACGAGCCGATTGTTACGAATGAATATTCATTAAAAAGCTTTTTGCCTATCATATTCGTCTCCTTTAGAGGTAAATTTAACACTCGCGTTATATTTTATTGCTTCTGAAAAGTCTTGCCAAAGGGAATAATTTTGTGCATTTTTCAGAGTTTGATTTTTCTTCTCCTCATAAAATGACAAAATACTCCGCCTCTTCGGCTTATACTGTTTAAGAGGTGATGAAAATTTACATAGACGTTTTCTTTGTTCTCAATTTTCTCATTGATTATCTCTCGCTTTATGCTTCGGGGAGATTTTTATTTTTATCTGTTTCGGCAAGCCGTCTCTCGCTCGGCGCTTTACTCGGCTCTCTATGGAGCGTTATTTTTCTTTTCCTTCCCTATCTTTTCTTTCTCCATCTGCCGATAGCGTGGCTGATGGCGGTAATTTCCTTCCGACAAAAAAGCGTCAAGGTGACGGCTTTGTTTCTCGTAACCGAAATGGCGTTCGGCGGTATTACAGAGGCGCTTCGGGCTCTTTTCGTCTTTCTTCCCGAAAGAGGAATTAAGCTCGGTGCTTTTATTCTGCTTATCGGAATAGCGTTTTTTTCTTTTTACGACTTATATAAAATATACATAAAAAAGAGAATTAATGCTTTAAGCGTAACAGCAGACCTTACGCTCGGAGGAAAAACGAGGCAGGTAAATCTTCTTATCGACAGCGGTAACCTCGCCGTTGAGTCGGCAACGAAAAGACGGATAATATTTCTAAAGGAGAGACGACTTTTTTACAGTGAAGAAGAAAAAGACCGTTTTCTCAATAACGTCAGGCTGATTGCCGTTCCGATAAAGACGGCGGCGGGTGAAGGAATCAAATACGGCTTTATTCCCGAGAGAATTATTTTCTCGGACAAAAAATACAACGGTGAAAAATTTATGATAGTCCCCGATACCGAAGGATGTGAGTTCGGGGGCTTTGACGGCATAATAGGAGTGGTATGATGAAATTTTTTAAAAAAATCAAGGTATTTTTTCTTTCTCTTTTCAAGTCGGAAACCTACTACGTTAATTCGACTGTAACGCTTCCTCCCCCTCTTGAAGCAGAAGAAGAAAGAGAGATTATAGAGGGCCTTATTTCGGATGACGAAAAAAAGGTGCGCGAATGTCGCGACCTTCTTATAGCGCACAACTTAAGGCTCGTCGTATACATATCGAAAAAATTCGAAACGACGGGTATCGGGACGGAGGACCTCGTGTCAATAGGCACGATAGGGCTCGTTAAGGCAATCAATACCTTCAATCCGACGAAAAACATAAAGATTGCGACCTACGCTTCAAAGTGTATTGAAAACGAAATACTTATGTTTATCAGAAAAACCTCTCCTCTGAAGCTTGAGGTATCTATCGACGAGCCTCTCAATACAGATTCCGACGGCAACGAGCTCCTTCTCGGAGATATTCTCGGCTCGGACTCCGACGAGGTGCAAAAGGGCATTGAGGCAGAGGAAGAAAAGCTTATGATTTACAGAGCGATAGAAAAGCTTGATGAGAGAGAGCGTGAAATTATCATAAAGCGCTTCGGGCTTTACGGCGGAAAGGAGCTTACTCAAAAGGAGCTTGCCGATACGATGGGAATATCGCAGTCGTACATCTCAAGGCTCGAAAAGAAAATCATAAACAGACTCAGACGCGATATAATTAAAGAAACGGGGTTATTTTAGAAAGGAGCAGTTATGCAAGAAGCTATAACGAGATGCACTACGATAAACGACCTTTTCTCAAAGGAGGTAATAAATACCTCTACGGGTGAAAGGCTTGGCTACATATGCGATGCGGAGGTTGATATCGAATGCGGAGTTATCCGATTTTTCTGCGTTCCCGTCCCCTGCAAAAACCCTTTTTCAAAAAGCCGTGAAATAAGGAAGTTTGCTTTCGACGATATTTTAAAAATCGGCGGCGACACCATTCTCGTCAAGTCTACCTTCCCATGTCAGGCAAGAGGAAAAAAACTGTTGTAAAAAAAGGCAAGATCTGTTATACTGTCTTCAGAGAGGAGTGACAGTTTTGAAGGATATCCTAAAGCCTTTTGCAGCAAACAAGAAAAACCCTAAATGGAAAGAAATAAATATGCGTGAAAACGCTCTCTATCATCAGGGCGGAGATATGAGAAGCGAATTTTTGCGAGACTATACGAGAATCATACATTGTTCTGCTTACAGGAGACTGAAGACGAAAACGCAGGTTTTCTTTTCCCCTCAAAGTGACCATATCTGTACGAGAATCGAGCACGTTAATCACGTTGAGTCGATAAGCTACACTATTGCTAAATTCCTCGGGCTCAACACCGAGCTCACGAGGGCGATATCGGTTGCTCACGACCTCGGTCACGCTCCCTTCGGACATAAGGGAGAAAAGTTTTTATCGAATATTTCAAAAAGAGAAATCGGCGAGCCCTTCTGGCACGAGAGAAACGGACTTTGGGCGGTTGATTCGACAGAGCTTCTTGAGG
>JAZQUE010000182.1:0-3431 GCA_045631145.1 Eubacteriales bacterium | reverse complement strand
CGTAGCCATGTCGTTCTGTGAGCCAAGGAGTTGTAAGAGACCCTTGTCTTCCTAAGACCGCTTGGCCCTCCGACTTTACAGAATTGCGCTTGATACTTATTTCGGAAAGAGCACCGATATAACGACAGATGACCTTGAGCGTGAGCTCGACTCGGTATCCCACAGAGAATACTGTACGGGCTATTATTTCACACATCCCCAAGACGACCCGAACCTCGCTTCAACATCGGGGTATATAAAGGAAAAAGCCTTTCTTGCAACGGTTGAGGACTATAATGCAGAGTTGGGACTTGCCCTTTGCCGTCAGAGGAATAAGATGCTTCTTGAAAACGAAGCTGAGATAATAACGCCGGGCAAAACGGGAATAGCCTTCAAGGCTCTTTCGATGACCGACGAGAAGGGCGAGCCTATCGGCTCCACCCCTCACGCAGGTATGCTCTTTTATCTGAAAATGCCCTTCCCCGTAAATAAGGGCGACATAATCAGAGGTAAATAAAATGGAAAAAATTAATATAAGAGGTGTCTTTTTCGATAACGTGACGCCCGACGAGGCGGTGAGTATTGCCGAAGGGTATATCGAGAGGGGAGAGCAGTGCGTCGTCTTTACCCCCAACGCAGAAATCGTACAGATGGCGATAGAGGACGAGAGCTTTCGGGATATAGTAAACTCGGCAGAGCTCGTAATTCCCGACGGCGCAGGAGTAGTCCTCGCCTCGAAAATAATGAAAAAGCCCCTCAAGGGCAAGGTAGCAGGCTGTGAATTTGCCGAGGAGCTCGTCAGACGCTCGGCAAAAGGGAAGTATAAGATATTCTTCTACGGCTCGAAGCCCGAGACCGACGAGGGTATGTCGGTCGCGTTACTTGCCGATAAAAGAATGGGCGAGAAGTACGAGGGATTCAAGGCGGCAGGTACCTCTCACGGCTACGTTAAGCCCGACGGATACCCTGCACTGATAGAGAAAATAAACGCCTCGGGCGCAGACGTACTCTTCGTATGCCTCGGCGTTCCGATGCAGGAAAAATGGATAAGCGAGCACCGTGAAAAGCTTTCCCCGAGAGTTATCGTCGGGCTCGGCGGAACGCTCGACGTCTTTGCGGGAACGGTGAAAAGAGCGCCGAGAATATTCGTGCGACTGAACCTCGAATGGCTAT
The DNA here is from genome assembly GCA_045631145.1 of Eubacteriales bacterium. Classification (GTDB taxonomy): domain Bacteria; phylum Bacillota; class Clostridia; order Oscillospirales; family SIG627; genus RGIG6353. The sequence goes on along the minus strand of JAZQUE010000182.1, from coordinate 2,279 downwards.
ACCGACTTATGAAAGAGCCGAAAAGAATAGGAAGAATGATGAAGCTCCCGAAGTTTATTTTCGGAACGCTTCTTTCAAAAAAGGAGAAATGAAATGGGAATACTTATCACTATCGACGGACTGGACGGCTCTGGCAAGCAGACGCAGTCGGAGCTTCTCTATGACCGCCTTATAAAAGAGGGGATAGAAGCGAAGCTCGTTTCCTTCCCCGACTACGACTCCGACTCCTCGGCACTTGTTAAAATGTACCTCGGCGGCGAGTTCTCGCACGACCCCGACGCAGTAAACGCATACGCATCGTCGTCGTTTTTTGCGGTAGACCGCTTTGCGAGCTTCGTGAAGAACTGGAAAAAGGACTACGACGAGGGCAAGGTTATTATCGCTAACCGCTACACCACCGCAAACGCCATCCATCAGCTCACGAAAATAGAAGGGGATAGCGAGAGAAAAGCCTTTCTCGATTGGCTTTACGATTTTGAGTTCAAAAAGCTTGCCATTCCCTCTCCCCACCTCACTCTTTTCCTTGAAGTACCCGTAGAAATTAGCCTCTCGCTCATCAAAAAAAGAAGCGACGAGACAGGCAGAGAAATCGATATTCACGAGAATGAAGGACACCTGAAGCGTGCATATTCTGCGGCTCTTTTCTCGGCAGAAGCGCTTGGCTGGAGCACCGTACACTGCGCCGAGAAGGGTAATATGAGAACGAGAGAGGATATCGCAGAGGAGATTTATACACTCGTTAAAAAAAGCCTTGAAGCATAACGCTTCAAGGCTTTTTTGATTTAATGAATAATTTCGGACAATTTCCTAAAGGAAATTTACATTAATTCTTCAATCTTAAATATTCCGCATTCATAGGTCATAAGCTTTGCCGAGAAGGAAGCGTCCTTCGATTTTAAAGTTAGATAAAACCTCGCGGGCTTCCATTACTTCCAAAGCTCCTCGGGATATTGTCCCTCTGCCGTCATCTTTGCGATAGCGCTTGTTACCATTTCCTTATCCTCTCGGTAGGTCATTCCGTACCATACCGCAGAGGTGTTGTAAACCTTTACCTTCTTCTTGCCGTCCTTGACCATCTTGTCGATAACTCTCGGAATGAGGAATTCGTCCTTGGTGATATCAGCAGTAGCAAGGAACTCGTCGAACTGCGCTTTGAGCTCGGGGAAAATGTCGGGGTGAAGTCCCCACATATTCATAGAAACGACTGTGTCGGGGTCGAGGTCGGTGTCCTTAGTGATAGCAAGGTGCTCGGTAACGTCGGTCATATAGCCGTCCTCTATCGAGCAAACGCCTCGGCACACTGAGCCGTTATCCGAAAGAGTGTTGAAAAGACGGTAGCCTACCATACAGTATTCGTCCTTCTTCTGAAGCCCCTCAAGAACCTTCTTGAAGGCGTCGGCACCGTAGAAGTCGTCGGCGTTTATAACTGCGAAGGGAGTGTCTATCGCATCCTTCGTGCAAAGGATAGCGTCGCCCGTTCCGTAGGGCTTTTTGCGATGGTCGGGCTTCTCCTGAAATACGTATTCAACCTCAACGTGCTTCGAAATTCTGTCACCCGCAATCGCCTTGAAATCTTCCTCAATTTCCTTTTTGATAATGAAAACCACCTTGTCAAAGCCTGCCTTGACCGCATCGAAAACAGAATAGTCGAGAAGTACCTCTCCGTGTGCTCCGACGGGCTCAAGCTGCTTTACTCCGCCAAATCTGCTTCCCATGCCTGCCGCCATAACAACGAGTGTTGCCTTTGCCATAACTTTATCCTCCTGATTTATATATTATCACAGTTATAATACCATACTGAAATTATATATCAATACCTTTTCAGTCCAAAAATATGTAATTTCGGACAAAAACATAATTTTCGGTACGGTTTTATATTATTATAGCATAAACGATTTTCTATTTCAAGGAGGAAAAAGCAAATATTGACTTTTGAAGTGTGTTATGATAAACTTGGTGTATTCTGAAAAAGGAGAAAAAAGTATGAAAAAATTTTTGACGTGCTTTGCGCTTCTTCTCATTCTTTTATGCTTTGCTTCCTGCTCGGGAGGGCAAGAGGTGAGCGAGGAGAGCGAAGAGGAAGCGGCAGCAAGGAGAGAAGCGAAAATAGAGGCACTCATCAGGTCTGCCGGAGTAGACTCGGTGACCTTTGAGGTGGGCGAAATAGAAGAGTTCCGCTACGGAGCGAGCGCTCTCATTACGGCAGAGGTGCCGAATTACGCCGAAATGTTCAAGGCGGCTTTCGCTGAAAAGAACCCCGAAAAGGCGTTTTCGAGAAT
>JAZQUE010000181.1:0-2362 GCA_045631145.1 Eubacteriales bacterium | reverse complement strand
GATGTGATAAAATCTTTTTGTACATATTTACTCCTTTTCTGTGTTTTTAAGTAGCTTCGTGAGAAGCTCGGTAAGCGTTTCACGCTCGCTGTCGTCGAGAGGCGAGAAGAAGCGCTCGTCACGCATTTTTATGAAGTTTATGAGCTTTGCATTCTTTTCTTCTCCCGCCTTCGTCAGAGTGACTACCTTCGCTCTTGAGTCGGAAGGGGAGGGGGAGCGCTCGATAAAGCCCTTCTTTTCGAGTATCTGCATAGCGCTCGTCACAGTCGAACGCCTCACGCCGAACTCCTTTTCAATGTCCTTTTGAAGAACGCTTCCGCCATTTTGATATATCATCTTCATAACCATAAGCTGTTCTACCGTCATATTTTCAGTTACGAGATTTTCGTCGGCAGACCGCTTTAAAATATTCGAAATTCTGTTAACTAAATGCCCGATAGGCAACCTTTCCTGCAAATCATAACCTCCTTTTGTTAGATGTCTAACATATTATATTATAGCAGAGTGTATATGTCAACTGTTTTTCGTGTGAACTTTTTGTAAAGAAAAAGGATGCATTTTACTGCATCCTCATATTTCGTGAAATATCGTATCAATATTGAATTCTTCGCCACGTGCCGCCTTTCTGAAGGCGTCGCCGAGAAGATAGTAGTCAAGCTGACGCAGAAGCGCGTTTTCCGAGAGGTCGTCCTTCATATCAACGCTTCCCGAAAGATAGTCGGAAATTCCCTCAAGGTATAAAAGGGAGTGTCCGTTTTCGCACTTTATCACTTGGGTGGGGAATTCCTCCTCTAAAGCCTTTTCAAAAAGAGGGCTCACACACTCTCCCTCGGTGATATAGAGAAGTCCCTCGCTCACGTTTGCGCCGTTTTTCGAGAACTTCGCATAGCCCATATATAAGTCGCCGTAGCGGTGGCTCATACGGTAGGAAAGCTCTGTATCCTCATAAATCGGGACTCGTTCGGGGTACTCCTCGCTCTTTACCTCGGCGCCCGCCGCCCTTGCGATAAGGCTCGGAACTCTCGAGCGATAGTAGGTGAAGTAGCGGAGCATTATGCTCTTTTTCGAGGAGAGAAGGAGAAAGAAATTCGACATAAAGGCGATAAAGAAGAAGATGACCGCGCCGATAATTCTGAATGCCAAAAAGCCAATTACCGTCAGAGAAAGTACCGAGAAAAGCCTTAAAAAGCCGAGTTTTTTGTCGGTTTTACGGCTTAGCTCCTTTATCTTCTCGCCGAGGGCGAGTATCTCCTTTCCTTCGTCACTTTTCAAGACCTCGAGAAAGGCGTTTTGTGTGTCATTCATTGTTTGCTACCATTTCCATATATTTCTCGCGTGAAATAAGTACTGTTCTCGGCTTCGAGCCTGCGAATTCGCTCACCACTCCAAGCTCCTGCATCATATCTATAAGGCGTGCGGCTCTTGCGTAGCCGAGCTTGAGACGCCTCTGGAGCATCGAGGTGGAGATAGTTCCGCTGTCGAGTGCAATCTCTATTGCAGGACGGAGCATTTCGTCGGAATTTAAGGTGACGTTTCCGTCAGAGCCCATATCCTCCTCGTCACTCGACCTCGAACGGCTCTTTTCGCACTTCGCCGCTTCCTTTTCGATGCTATCCATAATTTCTTCACTGTAGGAGGCGGTGGTGCTATCCTTGAGGAAGGAGATTACCGCTTCGATTTCGTTGTCGCTGACGAAAGAGCCCTGAACTCGTGTGGGAGTCATTGCGCCGACGGGTGAGTAGAGCATATCTCCCTTACCCACGAGCTTTTCTGCTCCCGCAAGGTCGATAATGGTTCGTGAGTCTGTTTGAGAAGCAACGGTGAAGGCGATACGAGAGGGTACGTTTGCCTTGATAAGACCCGTGATAACGTCAACCGAGGGTCTTTGAGTGCCGAGAATGAGATGCATACCTGCGGCTCTCGCCTTCTGCGCAATACGGCAAATAGACGATTCAACGCTGTCGCGCGCCGTCATCATAAGGTCGGCAAGCTCGTCGATGATGATTACTATCTGAGGAAGCACCTCTCGGTTACCCTCTCGGAGAGCAACCTCGTTGTACGCTTTGATTTCACGAACGCCTACTTCTTCGATAAGAGCAAAACGCCTTTCCATTTCGTTGACCGACCACGCAAGCGCACCTGCGGCGTTTTTGGGGTCGCTGACTACGGGAACGAGAAGATGTCCGATGCCGTTGTAGACACCGAGCTCAATCTTCTTGGGGTCGATAAGTATGAGCTTTACCTCGTCGGGCTTCGCCTTATAGAGAATACTCATAAGAATACTGTTGATACAAACCGATTTACCCGAGCCTGTAGTACCCGCAATAAGCATATGGGGCATCTTTGCAATATCACAGTAAAC
>JAZQUE010000180.1:0-2072 GCA_045631145.1 Eubacteriales bacterium | reverse complement strand
CCCCACGCATATTCCGCAGTCGTAAAGAATGGATAGCACTTGCTTTTCGGTGAGCCTTTTTTCACCGTCTATTCGAATGTCCCATACGACAGTGCTTGAAAATATCAAGAGAAATATCGATAGGATGACACCTATGAATATTCCGTATCGGTGTCGGTATTTTGAGAGAATATGGGGGAAGCCGTGCTCCTTTATCGACGAGAACACCACGCCTTGTCTTTCGCATACGAATATGAGTCGACGTGCCGACCAAAGTGAGCATTCAAGATATATGTATTCGCCGTCGCTTTTTTGATTTCGATAAACTATGCCGTATCTTCTTGCGGCATTGAGGATATCTGCGGCAAAGCAAATGGGAGCGGTAAGGCTTTTGTAGCCGAAAAGGGAAATTATCGGATTTGCCATATCTATTCCTCCAAAAAGCTAACGCTGTCTATCTCTCCGTCAATAGAGAGCTCCTCTGCGTTATACGATATGCAAACGAGTCTCTTTCCCTTTATGGAGAGTGCACCGTGTGAGAGCGAGAGCTTTATCTCGGTGGGGGTATAAAGCTGTATGAGAACACTTCCGCTTACCGTCATAGAGTTTCGTCCGCGAATGGCTATCATCACGCCGCCCGGCAGGATATCGGGCTTTATGTCAAGGTGTCGGTTTATGAGTTCGGTGAGGCTTTCGTGCTCACTGTCTTTTTTTCGTTTATTTGTCATAGTATCCTTCCTTTACAAGTTTTTAGCGGTCATCGGTATAAATACTCTTTGATGAAAGTAAATATTTACCGAAGCTCTCTTATGGATATTCTATGCCTACGTGGGTGCTTAAAATGATGGAGGAGAAAAAGATATGTTGTCTTCAAAAATGGTAGAAAAGCGGTACAGGAACGCATTTTCTTTTTCTCGTGGCAGGGCGGCTCTTGGATTTATGAGCGTGTTGTCTCTTTTTCTTATCCTACGCTTTCCTACACTTGCCATAGAGTACATGGAGAGGGGAATGAAGCTTTGCGTGACGACGGTCATTCCATCACTGTTTCCGTTTATGGTGGCATCCGAGCTTATAGTTATGAGCGGAGCCGCCGAGGCTATCGGAGGGATACTTAAAAGACCTGCACGCCTTTTGTTCGGCATAAGCGGCGAGGGGTGCTCGGCATTTCTTCTTGGTATGGTGTGCGGATTTCCTATGGGGACACGTGCGGCTATCTCACTTTATAGGGAGGGGAGAATTAGTCACGGAGAGCTTGAGAGGCTCGTTTGCTTCTCGAATAATCCAAGCTCTGCTTTCGTTATAAGTGCTGTGGGAACGGCTCTTTTCGGATGCCGTGAGTTCGGGGTTGCGCTTTATGTTGTAACGATAATCTCCTCGGTCGCAGTCGGTGTCTTGCAAAAGGTGATGTTTGGAGCAGAGGACAGGGGCGAACCCTGTGTCCCTGCCGAGAAAAGAGAGGCAAAGAGGGGAATAGAGAGCTTTTCACTTGCCGTGAGCTCATCGGCGAGCGCTATGCTTTCTATTTGTGCTTTCGTGATATTCTTTTCCACCTTTACGGGGACGCTTGGGGTTCTCATATCGTCCTTTGATATTTCAAGAGTGGCGAGGGCGTTGTTTTTCTCCTTCTTTGAATTGACGGGCGGTGTAGCTGAAGCGGCGGCGATAGAGCCGATTTCACTTGCCGTATGCATTGCGGCGTTTTCTGTTGGTTGGTCGGGGTTGTCAGTGCATTTTCAGATGATAGGGATATGCGACGGAACGTCTGTCTCGCTCGGCAGATATTTTGCTTCAAAGCTTTTGGTGGGCGGAATAAATGCGGCACTCATTTGGGCATATTTTAAGCTTTTCGGTAGCGGCATAGAGTTTGACGTGAAAAGTGTATTGGCATTTGATTGGCTCGGAGGGACGGAAAGCTTACTTTGTGTAGTTATCGGTGCTTTCTTTTTTGCAAGTCTATTGTTTACCTTTTTTGCAATAGTAAAAAAGAGGATAATGTAAGGTTATATCATAACAACGGTTGTTTTGCGACAAATTGGTGTTTATCGGGATCATGTATGAAAGTTTTTGCGTCGCTTTTTTCAAAAAGCGACCGC
>JAZQUE010000179.1:0-11630 GCA_045631145.1 Eubacteriales bacterium | reverse complement strand
GCATATGAGTCTTGCCGAAAGGTCGGTGCCGAACTTGCCCGAGTCGATAACGAGGTCGTAGTAGTCGGCTTTTCCCCACACCTGTGAGGTGTGGCTATCGTAATAGTCGGCTCTTATCTTGTCGGTCTTCTTTATAAGCTTTTTCGCTTCCTCGGGAGTAATGTGATAGAGACGGACTGCACGCTCAATTCTCTTCGAGAGGTCTGCCTTGATAAAGACGCTTATGACCTCAGGTCTGTCGGCGAGCACGAAGTCTGCGCACCTTCCCATAATTACCGAGCTTCCCTTATCTGCAAGGGAGTTTATAACGCTGAACTGCGCCTCGGCAATTCTGATGCTTACGGGAAGCATAAGAGAGGGGTCGTCGGAGTACCAATAGTTCGCATATCGGTAGCCCGGATAGTCCCAGAAGCGAGGAGGCTTTTCGTCGTGCTTCTTTATTTCCTCGGGAGTCATTTTCAGAATTCCCGCAGCCTCGTCGATAATCTCTCTGTCGTAATAAGGCACATCGAAAAACTTCGCTACCTTGTGTCCTATCTCGGCTCCGCCGCTGCAAAATTGACGTCCTACCGTAATAATAAAGTTTTTGTCCATACTGTGCTCCTTTCATCTTATTACATATATATTTTAACACAGATTTTTTATTTTTGCAACCAAAAGATTGATTTAAAGAAAGTTTTGTGATAACATATTACCGAGGTGATAAAATGATTTTTTCGAACGTTACCGAGCTTATCGGCTCTACTCCCCTCCTCCGTGCCGAAAGGTACGCCGAGCGTGTAGGGGCGTCCTCGGATATACTTTTAAAGCTTGAATACTTCAACCCCGCAGGAAGCGTCAAGGACAGAGCCGCGCTCAAAATGCTTCTCGATGCAATTGAAAGCGGTGAACTTCAAAAGGGCGGCACGGTTATAGAGCCCACGAGCGGTAACACGGGAATAGGACTTGCAATGGTGGGTGCATACCTCGGAATGAAGGTAATTCTCACTATGCCCGACACGATGAGCGTCGAAAGGCGTAAGATACTTTCCGCCTACGGCGCAGAGATTGTGCTTACCGACGGGGCTCTCGGAATGAAGGGTGCGATAGAGGAAGCGGAAAGGCTGAAAAAAGTGACGCCGAACTCCTTTATTCCTTCGCAGTTCTCTAACCCCTCGAACCCCGCCTCTCACTACGAAACGACTGCTCCTGAAATATGGAGTGACACCGAGGGGGAAATAGATATTTTCGTCTCGACTGTCGGGACGGGCGGTACTTTCTCGGGAATAGGTCGCTATCTTAAAGAGAAAAAGCCCGATATAAAGCTTTATGCGGTAGAGCCCGAGGAGTCCCCTCTTATATCGAAGGGTGTTTCTGCACCCCACAAAATTCAGGGCATCGGTGCAAACTTCATACCCGAAAACTTTGACTCATCTCTTGCCGACGGCGTTATGACGGTGACGGCGGAGGACGCTTACAAAACGGTGAGACAGCTTGCCGAAGCAGAGGGCATTTTCGTCGGAATTTCGTCGGGTGCGGCAGTCGCGGCGGCAAGGGAGCTCTCCCTCAAAAAAGAAAACGAAAACAAGAAGATAGTTGTTCTCTGTCCCGACACGGGAACGAGATATTTATCGGTTGAGGGGCTTATATAAGAAGAAAAGATGGACGCGGGGCGTTCATTTTTCTTTTTATCGGCGCTATCGGCTTTTCCTTCGTTTTTCTCCTTTAGCAATCTTTAAAAGTCGGCATACAATAAAGCGAGGATGAAAAATATACGGAAGGAAGGCAATAAAAATGAAACACGATTTTTTTCTGGTTTCATCCGACAGGGGACCTGACAGACGGATGGAGGAGCTCGAGCGCTCTCTTTCAAAAAAAGAGAGAGTTTACTCCCTTTCTTCGCCCGAGGATCTGGCGAAGGTGGAAAGCCCCGTCGTCATTCTCCCCTTTTTCATAAAAGACGAAAGAGCGGCAGAGCTTATCTCAATGGCAAAAAGAGGAACGCCCGTTTTTGCGGGGCATCTCGGTGAACAGACGAGGAAGATTATCGACGAAAACGCCCTCGACTATACCGACATTCTCGAAGAGGAAGGGTTTTGCCGTGATAATGCGCTGATTACGGCTGAGGGCGCTCTTTCGCTCATTATAAACTCAACCGACGAAACGCTCTATTCAATGCGGGTGGCGATTCTCGGCTACGGAAGGATAGGTGAGCGTCTTGCGAGGATGCTTCTATCGCTGGGCGCAACGGTGAGGGTATTCTCCTCGAACTCCGACGAGCTTGCCCGTGCAAAGACGAGAGGTATTTCCGCCTGCCATCTCTGGCAGAGGGAGAATATGGACATCTTCAGAGCCATAGTCAACACCGTACCCCTTCGGCACGTCATTGACGAGGACACCCTCTATTCGCTGTCGGACTCCGCCTATATCCTCGACCTTGCAAGCGGAGAGAACAACGTCAACTGGAAGGTCATGAATTCTCTTATGCTGAAGGGAGAAAAAGCGAGCTCTCTGCCGAGCAAGGTTTCTCCGAAATCTGCGGCGCTTGCCGTTGAAAGAGCAATTTTCAGACATTTGAACTAAGGAGCCGATATGAAAAAACTGAAACTCGGTTTTGCTATTACGGGCTCTTTTTGCACTCTCGAAAAGGCACTTGAGACGATGGGAGACCTATGTCACGAAAAGTACGACATAACTCCCATTCTCTCCTCCATCGTTGCCACCACCTCCAGCCGTTTTATGAAGCTTGAGGACCTCTATGACAGACTAAAAATGATTACTCCGAGAAGCCCCATCACCACCATTCACGAGGCAGAGCCCATCGGCCCGAAAAAGCTTTTCGACGCAATCGTGGTCGCTCCCTGCACGGGGAACACCCTTGCGAAGATTGCCCTCGGAATTACCGATACTCCCGTAACGATGGCGGTGAAGGCGGGGCTTCGAAACGAAATACCTATCGTCATTGCGCCCTCGACCAACGACGCGCTTGCCGCCTCCCACAAGAATATAGGACTGCTTATGAATACGAAAAACGTATTCTTCGTGCCCTTTTCGCAGGACGACCCCGAAGAAAAGCATCGCTCGATGGTAGCAGACTTCTCTCTCGTCGAAAAGACGCTTGAGAGCGCAATAGAGGGAGTACAATTACAGCCCATACTGAAATAAAAAAGAGCCGAAAACGGTGTATGCGATAGAGCAATATAACCGTACCAACAGAAAAAGGGTAGAGATGCTTTACGTTCTCTATCCTTTTTTGTTTAGCGATATGTTTGCTTTCGCAAACGCGATATATTTTCGCTTGCGCTCAAATGCGATATAACCTAGAGTTACTCGGTTGCGATATGATATAAATCCCTTGCATATGGCATATCTCACGCCCGAAGGGCATTTCGCATCGTAGATATATCGCACGCAATAGCGTATATCGCAAATCACGCAAGAGATTTATATCGCTGCGCACCTGCGCTAAGGCTCTTTTTTCTTTTCTGTTGACAAATAGGTCAATTTGTAGTAAAATGTTAACGATTGCGAAACAAAATCTACACAAATTTCGGAGGACAAAATGGCTCAAAGAAAGCGCAGATGGGGTGACCGCAGAGACGGATGGCGCGTCAGAGACCTCGACTCGATGCACAAAATCGCTCCTATGATAATGCCCAACCGCACCGACAACGAGGCGGTTATGACCGAAACCCTTGACATCACGGCTTTAAACGAATATTTGAAGAATAAAAACCCCGAAGGGATAGACTACAAATACACCTTTTTCCACGTAATCAACGCAGCTCTCGCAAAAACGATAGCACTTCGTCCGAGAATGAACCGCTTTTACGTCGGCCCCCGACTTTTCGACAGAAAGAACATTACCCTTTCCTTCGTCGTAAAAAAGCAGTTTGAGGACGACGCTCACGAGGCTATGGCTCTTATAACGGTTGACCCCGAGGACGAGCGCTCACCTCTTGAGCAGATATACCAGAAGACCAAGAAGTTCGTTTTCTCGGTTCGCCGTGAAAACAAAAAGGACGGGACCACCGACCTTATGGATAAGCTTCTTGCGATTTTCCCCATACCGATACTCAACCTTGTCGTAAGATTCTTAAACAAACTTAATTACTACGGTCTTTACCCCGCATCTATGATGAAGGACGACCCCTATTTCTCCTCTGTATTTATCTCGAACCTCGGAAGCATCAAGATGAAGGCTAATTACCACCACCTTGCAAACTGGGGCACGAACTCCTTCTTCGTAATCGTTGGAGAAAAGCATAAAAAGGCATTTCCCACCGAGGACGGCGGGGTTGAATGGCGAGAGGTTATAGACCTCGGGCTCACTATTGACGAGAGAATTGCCGACGGCGTATATTTCGCAAAGAGCCTTAAAATCTTCCGAGAGCTCATTCAGAACCCCGAGCTTCTTGAAGAAGGAATTATGACCGAAGTTGAAATCAAAGGAGATAAAAAATGACAAAAGTAAAAGCCCCTTGGCTTGACAATTACGGCGACACTCCCGCACATCTCGACTATTTCGACGGTACTATGTGGGAGCTTGTAAGTAGTATAGCCGATAAATACCCCACCTACGTTGCATACGAATTTATGGGTGCAAAGACCACCTACCGAGAATTTCAGAAGAAGGTAGAGCTTTGCGCAAGGTCGCTCAAGGCGATAGGCGTCAGACAGAACGACCGCATCACCATCTGTATGCCGAACTGTCCTCAGGCTATCATTATGTTCTACGCCGTAAACCTCGTGGGTGCGGTTGCGAATATGATTCACCCCCTCTCGAGCGAGAACGAAATCGAGTTCTATCTCAAGGAATCACAGAGCCTTTACGCTATCACCCTCGACCAGTTCTACAACAAGTTCGAGGCGATAAGACAGAACGTAGACCTTGCAAATATCATTATTGCAAGCATCAAGGACGCTCTTTCCCAGCCCATCAAGGCGGGCTATATGCTCACCGAGGGCAAGAAGATAAAGAAAATTCCCGCAGATGCACCTATTATCCGCTGGAACAAGTTCCTCACCTACGGTATGAGCTACCACTGGAAATACAGAGCCGAAAGGAAGTCCACCGACCCTGCCGTTATTCTTTACAGCGGCGGTACGACGGGTACGACGAAGGGTATTCTTCTCTCGAACCTCAACTTCAACGCTCTTTCGGCGCAGATAGTTGCGACAAACCGAATGTTCCGCGCGGGCGACAAGATGCTTGCGGCGATGCCCATTTTCCACGGCTTCGGTCTTGGCGTAAGTATTCACTCGATGCTCGCTAACGGAGGAAGATGTCTTCTTATTCCGAGATTTACTCCTGCAAGCCTTGCGAAGCTTATAAAGAAGTCGCGTTGCAACTTTATTGCAGGCGTTCCCACTCTTTTCGAGGCATTTCTCCGTCAGGACGCTATGAAGGACGCCGACCTCTCCTGCCTCAAGGGCGTATTCAGCGGAGGCGACTCGCTGTCGGTTGAGCTCAAGAAGAGATTTGACAAGTTCCTTTACGACCACAATGCAAGTATTCAGATTCGCGAGGGCTACGGAATGACCGAGTGCGTTACCGCAAGCTGTCTCACCCCCGCCCATATGGCGAAGGAGGGAAGCATCGGTCAGCCCTTCCCCGACACCTACTACAAGATAGTTGCCCCCGGCAGTAAGAACGAGGTTGAATACGGAGTTGAAGGCGAAATATGTCTTTCGGGCCCTACCGTTATGATGGAATATATCAATCACCCCGAGGAGACGGCGAACACACTTCAGGTTCACGAGGACGGCAGGACTTGGGTACATACGGGTGACCTCGGATGTATGGATAGCGAGGGCTTCATCTACTTCAAGCAGAGAATGAAGAGAATGATTATAACAAGCGGCTACAACGTATATCCTTCCCAGCTCGAGAATATTCTCGACGCTCACGAGCTCGTGCAGATGAGCTGTATCATAGGTCTTCCCGACCCCTACAAGATGCAGAAGGTAAAGGCGTTCGTGATGCTGAAGAGCGGTGTCGAGCCGAGTGAGGAAAACAAACGGATACTCCTCGACTACTGCAAGAAGAACATAGCGAAGTACGCTATGCCCTACGACATCGAATTCCGCGAGACTCTCCCCAAGACGCTCGTCGGTAAGGTTGCTTACCGTCAGCTTGAGGAAGAGGAGCTTAAGAAGTACGAGACCGCAAAATAACGAAAGGTATTGGGGATGTTTTCACATCCCCATTTTACTGTTATGCTGACGAATGAAAAGATAAAAAAATACAATAGAGAAATTCTCTCCCGTGTCGCCGCATTTATGAACTACTCCTCCGATTTCATCACGAAGGAAATCATAGACGAGCTGACAGATGAGTGCGGAGTTGACAGAAAATACGCCTTTTCGCTGGTGCTCGCCTCGGCGTGCTTTATGAATATCGACGAGAACGAAGAAGACAGGGAAATGTTCGAAAACTACTTTCCCGAAATGATTCATTATCTCAAAAAAGAGGACTACGACTGCGACCCCTATTATCAAAACATAAAGGTAAATAGTGCAAAAATAGGTGACTGGGAATTCACGACGGCAACTATTAAGCCCTATGAGCTCATTCCCCTCGACGACTTAAAGGAATACGACGACGGAAGGATAATTCCGCAGGTTGCCTTCTTCGACACCTCCTTCCCCTACCCCGTCATTCTCGAAAAGGGAGTAGAATGGATGCTCGTTACGCCAAACGAGGTAGAGACTATGCGGGAGGGCATCGAAAAGGCGGAGGGCAAGGTTGCGACCTACGGGCTCGGACTCGGCTATTTCCCCTATATGACCTCGAGAATGGAGAGAGTTGAAAGCGTGACGGTAGTCGAGCGTGACGAGAAGGTAATCGAGCTTTTCGAGCGCTTTATACTTCCGCAGTTTCCCTATCGTGACAAGGTGAGGATAGTTCACGCCGACGCCTTCCTTTACGCTGAAAAGGTAGCACCGAAGGAAAACTATGACTATATTTATATCGACATATGGCACGACCCCTCCGACGGCGTCGGGATGTACAAAAGGTTCAAGGAGCTCGAAGGACTCTGTCCAAAGACAAAATTCGAATACTGGATAGAAAAGACAATGAAACACTATTTATAGGAGACGTAATTTTAGGAGATGTAAAAAAAAGTCCAGACCGCCAAAAACAAAAAAATTAAAATGGTTTTGACTTCTGAAATTTCCGATAAAGAAAATGAAGAAAACTCAAAAATGAGTTTTTTCCAAAAAAATATATGTTTTTGGCTATGAACAAACTTCACCTCTCGACGTACCTTTGTACGCCTTCGGACTCAGTTTGTTCATTCTGAAGCATTTTTTCCTATCTCCTGACAGAAGTGGCTGTAAAAAGTTTTTTACAGCCACTATTTATTTAATCATTTATACTTGTAAAAGTCATTAAAATATATTATAATGTAAATAACTATATACTGAAAGAGGGACAGCTTAAATGATTGAACAGATAGTCAAGGAAGCAAGGACGGCTCTCCTCGAGCTTTTCGAGGTAGCGAGTCTTGAAAAAGGAGATATCGTTGTCATCGGTTGCTCGACGAGCGAGGTTATGGGACAGAAGGTGGGAACCTTCTCGACGCTCGACGTAGGACGTGCTCTCGTTGACACCCTTTATCCATTAATAAAAGAAAAAGGTCTTTATATGGCGGCGCAGTGCTGTGAGCATCTCAACCGTTCTGTCATTATCGAAAAGAGCGCGGTGAGAGAATGGGGACTCGAAAGAGTTAACGTAAAGCCCCAGCTTCACGCAGGCGGTGCATTTGCAATGTCGCTCTGGGATACCCTCGACGAGCCCGTTGCGGTAGAAAAGGTGCAGGCGGCGGCAGGACTTGATATCGGCGGAGTGCTTATAGGTATGCAGCTTCGTCCCGTTGCAGTGCCCGTCAGAATGAGTGTTAATACCATCGGAAAAGCAAGACTTACTGCGGCGCGCACACGCCCGAGATTCGTGGGCGGAGAGCGTGCACTATACGTTGACGAATTGAGGTAAAGAATGAAAATATCGGTACTCGGATGCGGAAGATGGGGTAGCTTTATCGCTTGGTATCTTTCGCTGATGGACGAGACTGTCCTTTGGGGCAGACCCTCGTCCCAAAACCTTATTACCTTATGCGAAACCCGTACCAACGGCGTTATAACGCTTGGAAGCAGAGTAAAAATAACATCATCTCTCGACGAAGCGCTTCAAAACGACACCGTCGTCATATCCATTTCAAGTCAGCATCTTCGACATTTTGCCACAGAGCTATCCTCGATTTCCGACGGCTCGTACAAGAGATTTATCCTATGTATGAAGGGACTTGAGGAGGCTACGGGAAAAAGGCTCACCGAGGTTTTCGACGAAAGCTACGAGAAGCCTCACTCGACGGCGGTATGGGTAGGACCTGGTCACGTTGAGGACTTTGCAAACGCTATTCCGAACTGTATGCTTATCGACTCGAAGGACGAGGACTTGAAGCGTGAGCTTGCCATCACCCTTTCCTCCTCGCTCATCCGTTTTTACTACGGAAACGACCTTATCGGAAGCGAGATAGGTGCGGCGGCGAAGAACGTCATCGGAATTGCCGCAGGTATGCTCGACGGACTTTCACTCTCCTCCCTAAAGGGCGCTCTCATGGCGAGAGGTGCGGGAGAGATATCGAGGCTTATAGAAAAAATGGGAGGAAACGGGCTTTCGGCTTACGGACTCTCTCACCTCGGCGACTACGAGGCTACCGTCTTTTCTCCCCATTCCCACAACAGAAAATACGGTGAAGATTTCGTGAGGGGCATCTCCTACGACAAGCTTGCCGAGGGTGTTGCCACCTCGAAGGCACTTCGGCTACTTAAAGAGAAATACTCGGTAGAGCTTCCGATATGCGATGCGGTGTGCAGAGTGCTCTTCGAGGGAAAAGACCCGCAGGAAACACTCAACTCACTTTTCTCAAGGGATATAAAAAGCGAATTTAACGTGTGAAAGGAACACAAATGGGACTCATTACCAAAATTTTCGGAACTCACAGTGACAGAGAGATAAAGAGAATTATCCCTCTCGTTGATAAGATAGAAGCGCTCGCCGACACCTATCGAAATATGTCGGAGGAGGAGCTGAAGGGTCAGACTGCTATTCTCAAAGGGCGTCTCGAAAAGGGAGAAACCCTCGACGATATTCTCCCCGAGGCGTGTGCAACGGTGAGAGAGGCATCGACGAGAGTGCTCGGAAAGCGTCACTACCGAGTTCAGCTCATCGGCGGTATAATCATCCATCAGGGCAGAATTGCCGAAATGAGAACGGGTGAAGGTAAGACCCTCGTGGCTACCCTTCCCGCCTACCTCAACGCTCTTACAGAAAAAGGCGTGCACGTCGTGACGGTAAACGACTACCTTGCAAAGCGTGACAGTGAGTGGATGGGAAAAATATATAACTACCTCGGCTTATCGGTAGGTCTCGTCGTTCACGGTCAGGACAGCGCCGAAAAGAAGAAGGCGTATCTTGCCGACATCACCTACGGCACGAACAACGAATACGGCTTCGACTACCTTCGTGACAACCTCGTCATCTACAAGGAGGACAAGGTGCAGAGAGGTCATAATTTCGCTATCGTTGACGAGGTGGACTCGATACTCATAGACGAGGCGAGAACTCCCCTCATCATCTCGGGTCAGGGAGAACGCTCGACAGAGCTTTACGGCGTGGTTAACGCCTTTGCCAAGACACTGAAGTCCTTCAAGATAAAAGAAGCGAACGACAAGGAGATAGACGAAGACCTCGACACGAATTACGACTACATCATCGACGAGAAGGCGAATAACGCCACTCTCACCTCGAGAGGTATCAAGAAGGTCGAGGAGCATTTCGGTATCGAAAACTTCGCAGACCCCGAGAACGCCGCCCTCGCTCACCACGTAAATCAGGCGATAAAGGCACTCGGCACTATGAAGCGTGACGTCGATTACATCGTAAAGGACAACGAGGTTATCATCGTTGATACCTTTACGGGCAGACTTATGCCGGGCAGACGCTATTCCGACGGACTTCATCAGGCGATAGAGGCGAAGGAAAACGTCAAGGTGGAGCGTGAGTCGAAAACGCTTGCCACCATCACCTTCCAGAATTTCTTCAGGCTTTACGACAAGCTCTCGGGTATGACAGGTACGGCGCTCACCGAGGAAGCGGAGTTCCGTGAGATATATAATCTCGACGTTATCGTTATCCCGACGAATAAGCCGATGATAAGACTTGACGCCGAGGACAGAGTTTTCAAGAGCTCGACGGGCAAGCTAAACGCAATAGTCAGACAGATAGAGGAATGTCATAAAAAAGGACAGCCCGTACTTGTCGGCACAGTATCTATTGACAAGTCGGAGTCTCTCTCAAAGATACTTTCAAAGAGAGGTATTCCTCACAGCGTCCTCAACGCTAAATTTCACGAAAAGGAAGCCGAGATAGTTGCGCAGGCAGGTAAGCTCGGCGCCGTCACCATTTCCACCAATATGGCGGGACGAGGCACCGACATTATGCTTGGCGGTAACCCCGAATTTCTCGCAAAAAAGAGTCTCCGTGTCGAGGGCTTCTCGGACGAGCTCATCTCTCTTGCCGACACTGCAATAGAGTCGGAGGACGAGGAGATTATAAGAGTGAAGGAAAGATACAACACTCTCGTTGAGGAATACGAAAAGGAAATTGCACCCGAAAGAGCAAAGGTAGTCGAGGCGGGAGGACTTTTCATTCTCGGAACCGAGAGACATGAGTCGAGACGAATCGACAATCAGCTCCGAGGACGAGCAGGCCGTCAGGGAGACCCAGGTGCATCGGCGTTCTATCTTTCGCTCGACGACGACCTTATGCGACTTTTCGGAGGTGACAGAATAGTGGGAGTCGTCGATAAGCTCGGACTTCAGGACGACGACACCATCGACGCAAGAATACTTTCAAATACGATAGAAAACGCTCAGAAGCGACTTGAAGGACAGAACTTCTCCCGCAGAAGAAACGTCCTTATGTACGACAACGTAATGAGCGAGCAGAGAAACGTCATCTACAAGGAGCGAGGCGAGGTGCTCGACGGCATCGACCTTCGCGACAAGATAACCTCGATGATGCATTCGATGATACGCTCGAAGGTGCTCGAATGTATGCCCTCCGACACTCCCGACGAGTGGAATCTCGACGAACTGAGGCGCACCTTCTTCGGTCTTTTCACTACCGACTCCGATTTTCGTGAGACGGGTGACGCTCTCGACGAGCTTTCGGCAGAAAAGGTAACGAAAATGCTCTCAGAAAGAGCAGACGCCCTCTACGCCGAAAAGACGGCTCTTATGGGCGAGGAGGTTATGAGGGAAGCTGAAAGAATAATTCTTCTTCGTAACGTTGACCGCAAGTGGATGGCGCACATCGACGCGATGGACGCGCTCCAGAGCACAATAAGACTTCAGGCATACGGACAGCGTGACCCCGTCAGAGAATACAAGATAGTCGGCTCGGATATGTTCGACGAGATGACAGATGAGATAAGATGCGACACCGTAAGAGGAATTCTCTCCATTCAGCCGAAAACCGAGCTTAAGCGTGAAAAGGTCGTCAAGATTACGGGCGCATCTCACGGAGGAGATGCCTCTCCCGTCAGAAAATCGCCCGTCAGAAAAAGCGAGAGCGAAAAGGT
>JAZQUE010000178.1:0-1336 GCA_045631145.1 Eubacteriales bacterium | reverse complement strand
CTGTATGCCCTTGACTATCGTCTTCTGTCCGCCGAGCGAATACTCGCCGTCGGGCATACCGCCTGCTCTGGTGCAGTCGGTGATAAGCACGAGCTTGTCCTTCTTACATTTATATACTACGTTATAAAGTCCGGGGTTTACGTGGAAGGTATCCGCAATAAGCTCGGCGTAAGCATCCGACGAAAGAGCCGCGCCAACAACACCGGGCTTGCGGTGATGGAGCGCCGTCTGTGCGTTAAAGAGGTGAGTTACCTGAGTTGCTCCGCACTCTATTGCCTTTATTGCTTCCTCAAAGGTTGCGTCGGTGTGTCCGATAGACACCCTGACGTCGCTCTCGGAGGTAATCTTCTTTATTGCCTCATAACCGCCCTCGGTTTCGGGAGCGACGGTGCAAACCTTGATAATATCCTTGTTTTTAAGTATCCAGTCGGCGTCGGGCGTCTTTATATGCTCTGCCGCCTGAGCACCTTTCTTGGAAGCGTTTATAAAAGGACCTTCCGAGTTAATACCCGCAATGTACGCGCCCTTCCAGGTCTTACTTTCTTCCTTGAGGCTTCTTGCAATATCAAGAGCCTTCTCAATTTCCTCCATAGAAACCGTCATAGTGGTGGGAAGGAAGGTGGTAACACCGTTTTTCATAACTCCTTCCGCCATCTTGCGAAGACCTTCTGCGCTTCCGTCGGAAGCGTCCTCTCCCCAGTATCCGTGAATATGTACGTCAACGAGACCGGGAGCGACGTATGAACCGTCTGCAAGAATTACCTCTGCATCCTTCGGTATATCCTTTTCATCTACGATGCCCTTTATCTTGCCGTCGAAGAGAAGAGCCTTCCCCTCGAGAACCGCTTCGGGCGTTATGATTTTTGCGCCTTTAATACACTTCATAACAAAAACCCTTTCAAATAGTATATTAATAGTATATTATTTGTTAAAATTATATCATATGCTCTCTTTAATTTCAAGGGATACTATTATTTTTTCGTAGTTTTCCTACAAAATTTTAGACGCTTTCCCGCTTTTCCCTCTCTAAAAAAGTTTGACCTTTCTCGGTCTTTATGATATCATTATACAGTAGCTTAAAATACTTATCAATACAATATTTGTCCATTATTATATAATTTCAGGTCAAAAAGGACGAAGCTTTATGGAATGGGTAGCTTCACGAATTGAGGAAGCCGTCAAAATAAACGAAATGTACACGTTTTTTCAGGACGCGCTACGACAACACCTTCAAGTTGCCAGGAGAGACGCACGATTTCTGGGAATGTGTCTATCTGCTCGACGGTGAAATATCGGTTTCCGCCGACGAGAGAGTGTATGACCTTAAAAATAGGTA
>JAZQUE010000177.1:0-5329 GCA_045631145.1 Eubacteriales bacterium | reverse complement strand
CGAACAAGAAGCTCCGCTTTTGAAATAACTTTAGAAATAGACTTTACGTCATCTAAAGTATGCTTTGACTGAACCGTATCCATTCCACCCTGACGATCGGTTTTTCCGATGTACTCAAGGTCAATGAAAATTCTATCCACTCCAGCGGCTTCGGCAATCTGTGCCACGTCGGTGCGATTAGTTATGTACATAAGCTTTAACGCCATTATTTATTCACCTTCTCGCTTTCCTTAACTTCTGTTTTTACAACGGTTTCACCTATATTTTCATTATCCTCGTTAGAAATAACCTTCCATACCGTGAGAAAAAGTATTTTCAAGTCAAGCAAAAAAGTTACGTTATCAACGTACCAAACGTTTAACTGTATACGGCGATTCCATTCAACATCTTTGCGGCCGTTGACCTGTGCCCACCCCGTAATTCCCGGACGAACATCGAACATTCTTTTTTGTTCTTCTGTATACTCATCAAATGGCCACGGATGATATGTAAGAGGCGGACGCGGTCCTATGAGTGACATATCCCCAAGAAGCGTATTAAAAAGCTGAGGAATTTCGTCAAGGCTTGTTTTTCTTAGAATATTTCCAACACGGGTAACACGAGCGTCCCCCTTACCGGAATATACTCCCGAGCCTTTTTGCTCTGCCCCGACACACATTGACCTGAACTTCCAGATTCTGTAAACCTTACCCTTATATCCGATTCTTTCTTGTTTAAAGAAGACAGGTCCCGGCGAATCAAGCTTAATTGCTATCGCAATAATAAGCATTGGAACAATACAAAAAAGCAAACCAATTAACGAAATTCCTATATCAATAAATCTTTTAAAAAAGCGGTTATACATAACTATTTCTCCAAACCGAGAATTATCAAAATTAGTCGAATTTTGACAATTCTATCATATAAATATATACATACAAGAGTATGATAGCACAAAAAAGCATAAAAGTCAAATAATTTTGACTATAATATTAACAAATTATGGAAGGAGGATAATAAATGAGAAAAAGTGGGGTGCTATTGCACATATCGTCGTTATGGGGAGGATTCAGTTTCGGAAGCTTTGGGAAATCTGCAGTAGAATTTATTGATTTTCTCGAGGAATGTGGCTTTTCATTCTGGCAGGTGCTCCCCTTCTGTCAGCCCGACGAATACTTTTCCCCCTACAAGTCCTCCTCCGCCTTTAGCCTCAGTCCTTTCTTTATTGACCTGTCCTCTCTTCTTGAAAAAGGACTTATAACCAAAGACGAGCTTGAAACAGCAAGAGAAAAAAGCCCTCATCTTTGCGAGGTTGAACGTACGTCAGAAAGGCTCTCGCTTTTAAAAAAGGCTTCGGAGAAATTTAACTTTAAAGAGTGTGAGGAGTATTTCTTCACTCACCCCGAGAGCGAAGCCTTCTGCAGATTTGAAGCCTTACAAAAAGGAGAAGCCGAATATAAATTCCGCCGTTTTACCGAATATACCGCCTTCGAGGAATGGCAAAAAATAAAAAAATATGCAAATGAAAAGAAAATCGAAATCATTGGCGACCTTCCCATCTACATTTCCTTCAACTCAGCGGACGTATGGGAAAAGCCCGAGCTGTTTGAGCTTGACAAAAACGGCTCTCCCACCGCCGTCGCCGGTGTACCGCCCGACGATTTTTCAAAAAGCGGTCAGCTATGGGGCAACCCTCTTTACAGATGGAACAGAATGAAAAAGGACGGCTTCGCTTGGTGGAAAAGGAGAATAGAGCTTGCCTTCGAGCTTTTCGACGGAATAAGACTCGACCACTTCAGAGCCTTCGACGCATATTACAGTATTCCCGCAGGAGAAAAAAACGCCGTAAACGGCGAATGGAAAAGCGGGCCGTCCCGTCCGTTTATACGAGAAATCAAAAAGCTAACAAAGGACAAATTCGTCGTATGTGAAAACCTCGGACACATAACGGAAAGTGTCGAAAGTCTCCTTAAATACAGCGGTTTTTATGATACGAGAGTTTTACAGTTCGGCTTCAACGAAAGCGATTCTCCGCACCTTCCTCACAACTATTCTCCACTTTCTGTAGCCTACACGAGCACACACGATAACAACACTTTTATCGGTTTTTTGGCAAATCTTCCGGAAGAAAAACGACATAAAATTCTCCGCTATTTCGATTACAGAGGACATAATTGGTATGAGTGTTACCCAACTGTAATCAGGGGTATGCTTGCCTCCTCGGCGGGTGTAGTTATCTTTCCTATTCAGGACCTTCTTGGCTACGGTGAGGACACAAGAATGAACGTCCCGGGGAAAAGCGAGGGCAACTGGAGATTCAGAATAACGAAAGAACAGCTTGACAGAATTGACAAAGCGTCACTTCTTGATATGAACCGTCTTTACGGACGAAAAATCACTTGACAAATCGGCGGACGTCTGCTATTATAATAAGGTAAGGGAGTAGCGAGCGCCCGCCGTAGCAAGTCAACATACTGACCTATTGGTCTGGCTTGTTTTAAATCGCGAGACTTATGTATAGGAAAGCTATGCATAGTCTTTTTTTGTATGGTTTTCCGCCATACATTTTTTTATTTTCAGGAGCTATTATGAATTTTACTTTTTTTGTTACCGCTATAATGCTTGGCGTCGGACTTGCAATGGATGCCTTTTCGGTTTCTCTCGTCGCGGGGCTCAACGAGCCGGGTATGAAAAAGAGGAGAATTTCTGTTGTTTCTGGAGTTTTCGCTTTCTTTCAGGCGCTTATGCCCCTCATCGGATGGGTATGCGTTCACACCCTTCTCGAATACTTCAAGGGAATACAAAGGTTTATTCCTTTAATCGCCTTTCTTCTTCTTTCCTACATTGGCGGAAAAATGATAATAGAGGGATGGCGCGATAGAAACGAGGAGAGCTGTCCTTTGATACGCCTCACCTTCTCTTCCCTCATAATACAAGGCATCGCCACCTCAATCGACGCATTGTCGGTAGGCTTCAAAATAGCAGAATACACCCTTATCGAAGCAGTTGTATCAGCTCTGGTTATTTCAGCGGTCACATTCCTTATCTGCTTCGTCGGTGTCCTCATCGGCAAAAAGACGGGAACGCTTCTTTCGGGAAAAGCAGGTATTCTCGGCGGAGTTATTCTCGTTATAATCGGTTTACAGATGTTAATTGACAGTTTTATTTGAAAAATTCATTTTTTTGTTGACAAAAAAGAAAAGTTAATGTATAATGTATCAGTATGAATTACTGTATGATGCAGTAATATCTTCTTACCTTTGGAAAACAAAGGTCATAAGTCCATAAGGAGGTGCAAAACACATGGAAAACATCACATCGAAGTATGAGGTTATCTACGTGGTTGACGGTACACTTGCAGAAGAGGCAGCTACCGAGCTTATAAATAAGTTCAAGGCTATGATCGAAGCAAACGCTACCATCGACGACGTACAGGATTGGGGCAAGAGAAAGCTTGCTTATCCTATCAACGACGTTACTGACGGATACTACACGCTTGTTCATTTCACAAGCGCGCATGATTTCCCTGCTGAACTCGAGAGAAACTTCAACATCACTGACGGTATCCTTCGTGCTCTTGTCGTTAAAGCAGGCGAGTAAGGAGTGAAAAACTGATGGCTTCTTTTAACAAAGTCATTCTTATCGGTAACCTGGTAGAGGATCCCGAGCTCAAGCAGACCCAGAGCGGTATTGCGGTTACGAGCTTCAGAATCGCCGTATCAAAGCGTTACCAGAAAACAGAAGGTCAGCCCGATGCAGATTTTATCACCATCGTATGCTGGCGTCAGACCGCAGAGTTTGTGAAGAGATATTTCAATAAGGGTAGAAGTATTCTCGTTTGCGGTCAGCTTCAGTCGAGAACCTGGACAGACAACAACGGTCAGAAGCGTTACACGCTCGAGGTTGTTGCCGACGAGGTTTCCTTCGTTGACAAAAAGCCCGACTCTCAGTCGAGCCCTATGGGTCAGCAGTCCGCTCCCGCGCCTTACAGTAACGCAGGAGAGAGCATTTCCTTCGAGGAAATGTCCACCGACGACGACCTTCCCTTCTAATTTATAACTTTAAGGAGGTAATTTAAAATGGATAAGGATATGCAGAAATCGTTCAAGCCCCGCAAGAGAAAGAAAGTTTGTGCTTTCTGTGCGGACAAGATAGAGCACATTGATTATAAGGACACTGCAAGACTCAGAAAGTTCATTTCCGAGAGAGCAAAGATCCTTCCCCGCCGTGTAACCGGTACTTGTGCTAAGCATCAGAGACAGCTTACCGTTGCGGTTAAGCGTGCTCGTCATATCGCAATTCTTCCTTACATCAGCGACTAATTGCTGACACTACATTTTTTAAGGAGGTAACAGTATGCAGCTGTTTCTTGGTATACTGCTCCTCGTAATGGCAATCTTCCTCATCGTTTCCGTTCTTATGCAGAGCGGTAAGTCGAAGAGACTTTCCGGAAGTATTGCGGGAGGCGCAGAAACTTTCTTTGGAAAAGCTAAAGGACGTACGATCGACGCCCTTCTTTCCAAAATCACAACAGTCATTGCGATTTTATTCGTTCTTGTAGTTATTATCGTTTATATTGCTTTCGGTACTTCTTACGAGACTCCCGAAATTATCTACGATCCTAACGCTATCATCGAAAACATCGAGCTTGAAACCACCACCGAGGGCGAAACCGAGGGCGAGGTAGTTGAAGGCGAGACCGTCGAGGGTGAGACTACCGAGGGCGAAACCGTCGAAGGTGAAACCGAAGGCGAAGTAGCTGAAGGCGAGACCGCAGAGGCTGAACCCGTCGAGGACGAAAAATAAACATCAAAGCAGTCACCGAAGTGACTGCTTTTTTGTGTCAATTTTATTGGTAATTACTGTAAATTAATGTTGACT
The DNA here is from genome assembly GCA_045631145.1 of Eubacteriales bacterium. GTDB lineage: Bacteria > Bacillota > Clostridia > Oscillospirales > SIG627 > RGIG6353. Next base: position 469 of record JAZQUE010000177.1, on the reverse strand, counting down.
TCGAGCGAAAAACGTGGTAAAATGTCGTTGAGGTGATAATATGAGAAATAAAGGAAACGTCAGGGCGATAGACGAGCTCGGCAGAATAGTCGTGCCGATTGAATTCAGAAACGCTCTTGATATAAAGGCAGGCGACCTGCTTCGTATGGAGCTCGACGGCGAGAAAATAACCGTTCAAAAGAACACCCCATCCTGCATTTTCTGCGGCGAGGAAAAGGCGCTTACCAAGTTCGAGGACAAAACCGTTTGCCTCGGCTGTATAAGAAAAATTTCCGAAATTCCTAACTAAAAAGAGCTTAAAAAAGCTCTTTTTTTATTTTTTTAAAAATTTTTTTCAAAAACCTCTTGACAAGTGTACCAAAATGGTATATAATCAAAGCGTACCAAAAAGGTATGCAATAAAGCAAGGAGAAAAAAAGTGAGAGTAACCCAAGAAGCAGACTACGCCATCCGAATGTGTCTGATCCTT
>JAZQUE010000176.1:0-1669 GCA_045631145.1 Eubacteriales bacterium | reverse complement strand
AAAAAAGAGCCCGAGGGCTCTTTTTTTCAGTTGCAGTATTCGGCGTAGCGGTTGACTGTCCATATTCCGCACTCGCCGTCCTTGACGGGCTGGCAGAGCTCGAATATCATCTGTCCTGCGCAGGAAACGCCGAGCACGACGTAAACCTTGTCGCAGGAGGTGCACTTACCTACGAGATAGGTGGGGTTTCCTCTGAAGCATTCGTCGATGAAGCAGTTTTGCATAAATCTCGTTGCGACGAGGACGGGGTCGGTTCTCCAGTTTTCGAAGCCTGCGTCTACGAGGGACTGCGCCTCGCAAAGCTGACAGTCGCACTCGCATTCGGGGGCGACCTTCCAGCGTATTCCGCAGAGGTTCACGGGAGCTTGAGTGCAGGAGGTCACCCGCTGTCCCGTAAGGCAGGGATCGTGACGCTCCTCACTGCGATTCATATCTGTGCAGCACACCTTTCGGCAGGGGCAGCTCGTGCTTCCCCTATTCAGCTCGGGAAGTATAACGAGACCGAGCCCAACAAGTATGGGCAAAAGGGTCGTAAGGTCCATTTCGGTTCTCCTTTCGGTTTTTTAAGGGAGTGTTTTCTCCGCTACCATTATATTCCTACGTAATCTTTTTGATAGGAGAGAGGAGCTTTTTGTGAATTTAAAATTAACGCTTTTGTAAAAGTTTGTGAAGTTGTTTAGTAAAAGTGTTTAAAAAAGTAAAAAAGTATTGTGCAATAAATAAAAACTTTAAATTTATCGTTGCAAAAAAAAGAGGTTTGTGATACAATACATTGTGAATTATTATGTGACAAATGTTTTTAGGAGGAAATCTAATGAAGAAGATAATATCTACGGCTCTCGTATGCCTGATGCTTCTCTTGACCCTTTCGGGCTGTGCGGTTGACCCTGAGGACAAGGGTGCGATGATTCCCGTTTCCATTTCGAAGGAAATGAAATCGTACGACCCTGTTCCTATGATCTACGACGCCGAGCTTATCAAGAGCACGGGACTCCTTTTCGAAGGACTTACCGTCGTTGACGATAACGGTAAGGTAAAGGCGGGACTTGCAAAAGAATGGTACACAAAGATAGACGAGGAAAGAGGAGAGTATTCTCTTTACTTTGAGCTTGAGGAAGGCACCTCGTGGGACGACGAAAGATACGTTCAGGCAGACGACTTCGTTTACGCCTGGAGAAGAATTCTTTCTCCCTCCACCTCCAGCCCTGCAGCTGCGCTTCTCTATAACATAAAGAACGCAAAGGCTTACAAGGCGGGTGACGTTACTGCCGACGACCTCGGTGTTTACGCAGAGAGCGACGTGCTTTTGAAGGTTGAGTTTGAAGGTCCCTTTGACCTTGACCAGTTCCTTTTAACCGTATCGAGCCCTGCTCTCGTTGCACAGCGTGAGGATAACGTCTACGGACACGAGGACACCTGGGCTACCACCCTTGACAACTTCGCGGCAAACGGACCCTTCACCCTCAAGAACCTCGAGGCAGGCGAAAGAATGACCTTCCAGAGAAACCCCGTTTACCTTCGTGAGAAGGAGGAGGACTCTGCGGTATTCAAGGTGGTTAAGCCTTGGAAGCTTATGCAGGACTTCACTCTTTCCGCCGAGGAACAGATGGAGGAGTTCAAGGCAGGAGAAAGCTTCTTTATCAGCAACTTCACCAAGGAGACCTACGCT
>JAZQUE010000175.1:0-3203 GCA_045631145.1 Eubacteriales bacterium | reverse complement strand
CTAAGACCGCTTGGCCTCCGACTTGGATAGTGTGAAAAGGCGACGATTTCTCTGTCGCTATCCCCTCGAAGCCTTTCTGCCTCGGTGAGAGACAGGTCAAAGCGGATAGCCTCTCTCTCAATTATCTTTCTGTCCTCTGCCGAGGGTGAGACTTCGGTCGCCCAGCCTCGCGAGCCTGCAACGATGATATCCTCTACCTCGTAGGCGGAATTATGAAGAAAGCGGATAGTGTCAAACCCGTATTCCGAGGTAAACTCCTCGAGCTTCCTCATACTCTGCCACCAATAATCGTGGTTGCCCTTCATTATTATCTTTTTGCCGTTAAGGCTATTGATAAAACGAAAGTCCTCAACCGCCTCCGACACGTTCATCGCCCACGAAATGTCGCCCGGTACGATGACGGTATCGTCCTTTCCGACCATATAGTTCCAAAATTCCTCGAGCTTTTCGGTGTGTCCCTCCCAAAGAGAGCCGAAGACGTTCATCGGCTTGTCCACAGAAAAGGACAGATGAAGGTCTGACAAGGTAAAAACTGCCATATTTAGTCCTTTTCCTTTCACATAGTTTTTTGCCTTTTGGCTATAATAACTCCGTAACATCTAAAGAAAGGGGAGTTAAAGATGAACGACTGCAAGTCGAAGGGCTGTAAGAGACACAACGACGGTATTTCCTGCATGGTTATGAACTGCGCTTATCACGACGGCGAAAGATTCTGCACCGTCAAGGAGATAAGCGTCGGCCCCAATCACGCAAAGACGAGTGCCGACACCATATGCGCTACCTTCAAGGCGCGTGACTAAAACTTCAAAACCTCGTCTGCCATTGAAGTCTTTTCGATAGACTTCGTAAATCTTATCCGCTTCTCGTGTAATTTTACAAGGGGAAGCGGAATTTCTTTTTTACTGAATGCTTCGAGCTTTTCGGGTGCTTCTACTCCCTCTACGCCCTTTTCTCCCCCTATTGCCTCGAGAACCGAGGTGGCGAACTTATAGGGGCTTGCGGTAGATACGACGAGCGTTTTTTCTGCCGATGCGCTCTTTTCAAGATACTCCTCTGCGCACTTCATAGCAACCGCCGTATGAGTATCGAGAAGGTAATCGTAGCCGTCGAAGAACTTCTTTATCGTCTCTGCCGTCTCCTCCTCGGTGGTGAAGCCTGCCGAGAATTTTTCCTTCAGTGCCTTCTTTTCACCGTCGGCAAGAGCATAAACGCCCATTCTCTTGAGGCTATCCATATAGCCCTTCACCGCCTCGGGCGAGGAAAGAACGTAGAGCATTCTCTCGACGTTCGAGGAAACGAGAATATCCATCGAGGGACTGATAGTCGTAAAGAACTCGCGGTTCTTGTCGTAAACGCCGTTTTCGATAAAGTCGGTGAGCACCGAGTTCTTGTTCGATGCGCAGACGAACTTCTCAACGGGTAGCCCCATAGTATATGCGAGGAAGCCCGCAAAAATGTTTCCGAAGTTGCCCGTCGGAACTACGACGTTTATCTTGTCGCCGAGCTTTATCTCGCCCGCCTTTACCATATCGGCGTACGCCGAGAAGTAATAGGCTATCTGGGGCACGAGTCGTCCCCAGTTTATAGAGTTTGCACTCGATAAGAAGGTGTTCTTTTCGAGGAGACTGTCTCTTATTTCACTTGACGCGAAAATTTCCTTAACGCCCGTCTGTGCGTCGTCGAAGTTGCCCTTTATCGCAACGACGCTGACGTTTTCGCCCTCCTGAGACGCCATCTGTAATTTCTGCATTGCGCTGACGCCGTTCTCGGGATAGAATACCATTATTTTTACGCCGTCAACGTCACGGTAGCCCTCAAGAGCCGCCTTGCCCGTATCACCCGAGGTTGCAACGAGGATGAAGGCAGTCTTCTTTTCACCCGTCATTTTAAGAGCCTCCGAGAGAAGCATAGGCATTATCTGAAGCGCCATATCCTTAAAGGCGCAGGTAGGTCCGTGCCAGAGCTCAAGGACGCTTATTTTGTCGTTTATCTTTACGACGGGTGCGGCGCCGCCCTTGAAGCGAGTATCTGAATACGCCTTCTTACAAATTGCGTGAAGGGTCTCCTTGTCGTAGTCGGTAAGATACAGAGAGAGCACCTTAAAGGCTCTTTCGGAGTAGTCGTCGTCAACGAGAGAGGATATAAAATCAAGGTCTATAGTCGGAATAACGGTGGGCATATAAAGTCCTCCGTCCTCGGCAATTCCTCCCTTTATTGCCTCTGCCGAGGTGAGAAGTTTACTGCTTCCTCTCGTGCTTCTGTACATTATCTGTTCCATTGTCTTTTCGTCCTTTCTTTCTTGTAGAATGCGTTTTCTATATGATTTATTTCGGGGGTTTCTCGGTTTAAATACACTTCGATTACGTCGAAGCGGTAAAAGCTATACGAGCATCTTTTCTCCTTTACGTAGTCCATAGCGCAGGCGAAAAGGCACTCCTTCTTTTTTTCGTCCACCGCCTCGGAGGGAAGCTTAAATTCCTCTGCGATATCACTCGAGGTGGTCTTTACCTCGACGAAAACGAGATACCCGCTCTCCTCGGCTATAATATCTATCTCGTTTCTTCGGCTTCGGTAGTTTCTTTCAAGGATAGTAAGTCCCCTCTCCTCGAGATACCTTGCCGCCTCGTCCTCGCCTCTTTTTCCGATTCTCTGCTTTTCCGTCATGACGGTAAAATCTTCTTTAAAAAGCTTCTTCTGTGCTCGGGGCATGGCCCGAGCTCAACTACCTTTTCACGATGGAATTTCGTGGGGTAGCCCTTATGTATCTTAAAGCCGTATTCGGGGTATTTTTCGTCCATCTCGAGACAAATTCTGTCTCTCGTGACCTTTGCAAGTATCGACGCTGCCGAAATCGACGGTATAAGAGCGTCTCCCTTTATAACCGTCTTAACGGGAATATCGAAGCCCTTCGCGCGATTTCCGTCTATAAGAAGGAGATCGGGACGGAGAGTGAGTCCCTCCTCTGCCCTCTTCATCGCAAGCATCGTTGCGCCGAGGATATTGTATTCATCTATCTCCTCGTGAGTGGCAAGGGCGACCGAATAGCAAAGCGCCTTCTCGGTTATCTCGTCAAAGAGCTTTTCTCTTTTCTTTTCACTGAGCTTCTTCGAGTCGTCCAGCCCTTCTATCACAAGTCCCTCGGGAAGTATTACGGCGGCGGCAACGACGGGTCCCGCAAGAGGCCCTCTCCCCGCCTCGTCTAT
>JAZQUE010000174.1:0-4199 GCA_045631145.1 Eubacteriales bacterium | reverse complement strand
CTCGGCTTTTTAGTGCTTTCGGTCTTTTTCTCCCCCGAAAGAAGCTCGTCGAGGGGCACCTTGAAGATTCCTGACAAAGCGACGCAAGCCTCAAGGCTCGGCTTTGACAGACCGCATTCCCACTTTGAAACGGCACGGTCGCTCACCCCTACAAGCGCCCCGAGTGCCTTTTGGTTAAGCCCCGCCTCTCGTCTGAGACGTAAAAGCTTTTCTGAAAACGTATTATTCATAAGTTGTTATCTCCCTTCTTTTTAGAGAAAGTGTAGCATTTATCACCACTACTTTCAAGGCGGCTCGGAGAAAATAAATCAACCGCAAGTTGATTATAAGTCTTTTTTTTGAAAAAAGCAATAGCTTTCGGATAAATTGCCAAAAAGATTCTTTTAACTTGACAAAAGCGGTTTTGGGTGTTATGATATAATTAAATGTAATAAAGTACTGTAATTTTGTGCAAAAAAACATAAAAGTTTGGAGAAAAATTCATAATGCTGTCGAAAATTTCACGAACAAAAAAATTAATACTTCTTATAGCCGACGTGGTTTTTGCAAATATTTCTCTTTTTGCGAGTTTGATTTTATCGAGGGCAGAGAACGTTTTCAAGACTCCTCTCTCGGCGCTTTTTTTCCTTGCCGTAAGCTTCGTGGCTTTTCCCGTGTTCGAATATATTAACGCCTCCCACCGTGTAATATGGAGACATTCGGGCATAAGGGACGTGGTGAAGCTGACAGTTGCATCGTTTTCGGCGTTTGCCTTCTCGGTGCTCGCCGTCTCCGTTTTTGCGGGGGCTCTCGTCTTTTCCGCACTCGAGTGGATCGCGGCGATGCTATTTACCGCTATTCTTTCGGTCACTTTAAGAATGTATCTAAGGCATATCTCCATAAAGACCGAGAGAGCCGAGAAAACCGAGCGTTTTCTTGAAAAGGGCGAAATAACCAACTACGGAAACACTATGATAATCGGCGGAGGAAACGCCGCCGAGATACTTCTCAGAGAGATATTTACCGCTGCCTCCTTTTCGGGATGTACTCCCCTCGTCATAATCGACGACAACGAGAACCTTCACGGACTTTCGGTAAGAGGAGTTCCCATTCTCGGCGGAAGAGGTGACATTGAGGAGCTTGTAAAAAGGTACAAGATAAAGACTATCTTCTTTGCAATTCCCTCCGTCTCCGCCTCGAACAAAAAGGAAATACTCGGCATTTGCTCAAGGACGGGGTGTACTACGAGAGTAGTTCCCGGAATTGAGGAAATGATAGCCTCGGGCAAGAACGGGCTGAGAATGAGAAAGGTTGAGATAGCCGACCTTCTCGGCCGTGACGTTGTAAAGATGAACGACGGAAGGGTGCTTTCTTACATAGAAAACAAGACCGTTATGGTTACGGGTGGCGGCGGCTCGATAGGAAGCGAGCTCTGCCGACAGATAGCGAAGCACTCTCCGAAGAAGCTTATCATTTTCGATATCTACGAAAACTCAACCTACGATATACAAAACGAGCTTAAAAGAAATTACCCCTCTCTTGACCTCGAATGTCTCATCGGCTCGGTAAGAGACAGAAAGAGACTTCGTGCGGTATTTGAAAAGTACCGTCCCGAGATAGTTTATCACGCCGCGGCGCACAAGCACGTTCCTCTCATGGAGGACAGTCCCAACGAAGCGGTAAAGAACAATGTATTCGGTACCTATAACGCGGTACGCGCCGCCGATGAGGCAGGAGTGAAGCGCTTCGTGCTCATTTCCACCGACAAGGCGGTTAACCCCACGAATATTATGGGAGCGACTAAGCGTATTTGCGAAATGATAGTCCAGACCTACAACAAAAAGAGTGACACCGAGTTTGTGGCAGTCAGATTCGGCAACGTGCTCGGCTCGAACGGAAGCGTAATTCCTCTCTTTGAAAAGCAGATAGAGAAGGGCGGCCCCGTCACCGTCACCCACCCCGATATCATAAGATACTTTATGACCATACCCGAAGCGGCATCCCTTGTGTTGCAGGCGGGTGCCAATGCAAAGGGCGGCGAGATATTCGTCCTTGATATGGGTGACCCCGTGAAGATTCTCGACCTTGCCGAGAATATGATAAGGCTTTCGGGCTTTGAGCCCTACGTCGATATTGACATAAAGTTTACGGGACTTAGACCCGGTGAAAAGCTCTACGAGGAGCTTCTGATGGACGAGGAGGGACTTCAGACAACCGAAAACTCTCTCATACACGTCGGAAAGCCCATCGAGCTTGACGAGGAAGGACTTTTTTCTCGTCTTGACGAGCTTGAAAAGGCTATGGCAGACGATAAAAACGATATAAGAGCACTCGTCAGAGCGCTTGTTCCCACCTTTAAGACTCCAGAAGAGGTAAATGACAAAGTATGAAAAAGGTAATGCTTGTTTTCGGCACGAGACCCGAGGCAATAAAGATGTGTCCCTTGGTGCTCGAGCTTAAAAAGAGAAAGAATATCGAGACGGTAGTATGCGTTACGGGTCAGCACCGAGAGATGCTGAGGCAGGTGCTCGACGCCTTTTCGGTAACACCCGACTACGACCTTTCGATAATGAAGGAAAAGCAGACGCTTTTCGACGTAACGACGAATATACTCGAGCGTATAAAGACGGTTTTTGAGGAGGTTCGTCCCGACGTTGTTCTCGTTCACGGAGATACCTCGACGACCTTCGTGACGGCACTTGCGGCGTTTTATATGCAAATTCCCGTCGGTCACGTCGAGGCGGGACTTCGCACCTATAATATTTATTCCCCATTTCCCGAGGAATTTAACCGTCAGGCAGTGGGAATCGTTGCGAAATATAACTTCGCTCCCACCGAAACCTCGAAGGATAACCTCGTAAGAGAAGGAAAGAACCCCGAAAGCATCTACGTTACGGGAAATACGGCGATAGACGCTCTCAAAACTACGGTAAAGGAAGATTACACACACCCCGAGCTTGAATGGGCGAAGGGCTCGAGGCTTATAACGATTACGGCGCACCGCAGAGAGAACCTCGGCGAGCCGATGGCGAATATGTTTCGTGCAATAAGGAGAATAATCGACCTTCATCCCGACGTCAAGGCGGTCTATCCTATACATATGAACCCCGTTGTTCGCGAGGCGGCGGACAAGTATCTTGGCGGATGTGACAGAATACATATTATCGAGCCACTTGACGTAGTTGACTTTCATAATCTTCTTGCCCGTTCTTATTTGATAATCACCGATTCGGGCGGAATTCAGGAGGAGGCGCCGAGTCTCGGAAAGCCCGTCCTCGTAATGCGTGACACCACCGAGCGCCCCGAGGGAATAAAGGCGGGAACGCTGAAGCTCGTCGGCACCGAGGAGGAGACTATCTTCGAGAGCTTCAAGACACTTCTTGAAAATAAAACGGAATACGAAAAAATGAGTCAGGCAAGAAACCCTTACGGAGACGGAAGGGCTTCGGAAAGAATTGCGGATATACTCGAAAATAAATAAAAAAAGAGGTAAAGTTAATGACGCTTACAGACACTGAAACTCTTGCAACGCTTCGGGAAGTCGGCGAAAAATTCAGACTTGAGGGTGAGATTTCCGCCTACGAGCTTATCACTCACGGAAATATCAACACCACCTATTCGGTCTACTACAAGAATCCCGACAAAAAGTATATTTTCCAAAAGGTAAACACCTACGTTTTCCAAGACCCCATACAGATAATGAGGAATATCGACCTCGTTACCGAGCACATCAGAGGCAAGAAGACCTCTGCTCCTGCTCTCCACTATCACCATACGAAGGACAGAAAGAATTATTGGTTCAGCTATGAGGGAAGCTTCTGGAGAGTGTCGAACAATTTTGACGCCCTGACCTATCAGAGCACCTCCGACCCGAAGGTTCTTTATCAGGCAGGCAGAGGCTTCGGAGGCTTTCAGAAGGACCTTTCCGATTTTGACGCCTCTCTTTTGCACGAAACGCTTCCGAATTTCCACAACACCAAAAAGAGACTCGTCGGCTTTTTTGAAAACGTCAAAAAAGACCCTTATGGCAGAGTAAAAGAGGTTGAGCGTGAAATTGAGTTCATCGAAAAGCACCGAGAGATAGCCGAAAGGCTTTCAAATCTCTTTGAGGCGGGCGAAATACCCGTAAGAGTTACCCATAACGACACCAAGATAAACAACGTACTTTTCAATAAGGAAACGGGAGAGCCCCTCGTCGTAATCGACCTTGACACCGTAAT
>JAZQUE010000173.1:0-4617 GCA_045631145.1 Eubacteriales bacterium | reverse complement strand
CACCGCAGTTTCGAGTAAGCTCAACCCAGGTATCAAGGCATTTACCGTCGCCTTCGGCGAAAAGGAATACTCCGAGATTGCCGAGGCGGAAGGAATTGCAAAGCACCTCGACGTCGAGCACATCAAGCTCGTTGCGGGGCTCGAGGACTTCAAGCGTGCCTTCGATAAGGTGGTCTATCACCTCGACTTTCCCGTTGCCGACCCCTCGACTATGGCGATTTACCTCATCTGTGAGGAGGCGGCAAGACACCTCAAGGTCGTGCTCTCGGGCGAGGGCTCGGACGAGCTCTTCGGCGGCTACAAGGTGTACGGCGAGACGCTTGTCTCCGACAAAATAAATGCACTTCCGAAGGTCTTCAAAGCGCCCCTCTCGGCGCTCTCAAGGATAATGCCCGAGGGTATGAAGGGCAAGGCGCTCCTTACGAGAGGAACGACACCCCTCGAAAAGAGATACGTCGGAAACGCCTTTATCTTTAACGAAAAGGACAAAAAGAAAATACTTAAAACGGCATCGAGTGATATTCATTTCTCCGACCTCACACGAGATATTTACAAGGACGTCGAGGGACTTACGGGTGTCACCAAGATGCAGTACGTCGATATGAACACCTGGCTCAAGGGCGACATTCTCGTAAAGGGCGACAGGCTCAGTATGGCGCACAGCCTTGAGGTGAGAGTGCCCTTTCTCGATAAAGAGGTTTTCGAGTTTGCCTCTACCCTTTCGACCGAGGACAAGCTCTCGCACGGCACGACGAAATTCCTTTTCCGTCACGCCTTCCGCGACCTCGTTAACCCCGAAACCGTTATGCGCCCCAAGCTCGGCTACCCCGTTCCCGTCCGCAAATGGCTGAAGAGCGAGCTTTACGACTGGGCGAAGGACATTATCGAGAGCTCCTCTGCCGACGAATATATCGACAAGAAGGAAGCGCTCCGCCTTCTCGACGCACACCGAGACGGCAAGGAGGACAACTACCGAAAGCTCTGGGTAATTCTCGTCTTTATGAGATGGTTTGGTATTTATACGAAATAAAAGAATAAAAAAGGTAGATTTCGGGATAACTTCCCGAAATCTTCTTTTATATAAAAATGAAGGTTTTGACCTACTCGGTCAAAACCCTCGTTTTTTATTATTTATTCTTTTTTATTTATTATTTAAGTTCAAGGCTCCTATAAAACATCTCCCTCTCACACTCAAGGGTTGCTTCAAAGGGAGAAACGAGTGCGTTCTTCGCCTTGACCGTTGACTTCAGCCACTCCTCGACCTCCTCCCGAGCAAAAGCCTCGGTGGTATCGAGAAGACCCGACAGAAGCTTTTTAAATTCTCCTATTTTATCGAGCTTAAGGGCAGAGAGAATTTTCCCGACCTTTTCGGGAAGCACCTCGGCAGTCTTCGAAAGATACTCGGAGAGAAGTATTCCGTTCGCTCTGCCGTGAGGAATACCCTTAAAATAGGTGAGTGGATATCCCATCGAGTGTACCACAGTAGTACCCGTCTCGGCTATGACGATGCCTCCGAGAGTTGAAGCGAGGATGAGGTCCTGCGCCGTTTCCTCGTCTATTTCGCCTTTTTTAAGAGAGTCAATAGAGTCGCCGAGAAGGGATAGCCCCGAAAGCGCTATCGGGTCGGTAAAGGGGTTCGCTCTCTTATTCGTGTAGCCCTCGATAAGATGGCTCATCGCATCGACGGCGGTGTTTTTCACTACCGCATCAGGAATCGCTAAAATATATCTTCCGTCAACAAAGGCGACCTTATAGAAGGTGTCGGGAGACGAGAAGCTTTTCTTCGTCTTGTCTCTGTGGGAGGTGAGCACCGAATAGGGCGTTACCTCCGAGCCCGTTCCCGCAGTCGTGGGAACTGCCGCCATAGGAAGCGGTTTGTTCGGGAAACTGCCGTCAAAAATATCGTAAGGCTCTATGCCGTTCGTTGCATATACCGCAATCGCCTTTGCGGCATCGAGGGGTGAGCCTCCACCCACGCCGACGATAAAGTCTGCACCGTATTCCCTCGCTCGCTCTCCCGCCTCGAAGCATTCCTCGACGGTAGGGTTATTCGTTATTCTGTCGTAGATTTCGTATTCGATTTTAAGGTAGCCGAGTGTATTCTCGATATCGGCGAGTGCACCCGAGGCTCTCCCCGAGTGTCTTCCCGTTACGATAAAGGCGCGAGTACCGAGGCGGAGCTTTTCGGCATTTTCTAAAAGCGCCTTTCTTCCGAAACAAACCTCGGTAGGCATAAAGAATTTATACATTATTTTTTCTCCCTTCTGCGAAAGATATGAAGAAGAACGTAAACGGTTATAAAGAGGAGCACCGTTATCAAAAGATAAGCGTAGGATGCGCCGTCCGAAACCTTGTTACCAAAGAAAAATACGTCGTAGTCAACGCTTTCCTTCAGTCCGTCTACAAGCGCCTCGGGTGCGCTCTTTTGAAGCTCGTCGAACGCACCTCTCATTGCGTGCTTTCTGAAAAGTGACGTTCCGTAGGTGCCTGGAAGGAGAGAAATCGCATCACGAAGCCCCTCTGAAAGCTGGGATAGTGGCATATACGCACCGCAAATAAAGCCGTAAACCGACGAAACTATCGAGCCGACCGCCGAAATCTGCCCCTCGGTAGAGAGAAAGAAGTTGATAACGCTCGATAGCGCAGTACCGAAGCTTACCATAATAACCACGTCGAGAACGAAAAACAAAACGTCGGAGAGCGACATATAAAAGCCGATGACCGAAAGATAGATAAGGCACGCCGCCGTTGCGATAAAGGAGATAAGAAGTGCCGAAAGAGTCGTCGCAACGTAGTAGCTGAGGGCGATAGTCGAGCGCTTCACGGGGGTAATAAAGAGGTCTCGCGACCTGCCATGCGCCCTGTCCTGAACGACAAGCATATTAGCGCAAAATGACACCGTTACGGTAGATACCGCAAGGAGTGACGAAAAGAGCTGACCGCCGACGAGTCCGTCGAGAACCTTGTCAGGTACTTTGACCCCCACCTCCTCAAGCGTTACGACGAAGGCATCTCGGTAGACGTTACCGAGAAAGGTAGCATAAAGCATCAAAAGAATAAGAGGGGTAATAAGGGAAGTGAGAAACATTCCCTTATCCTTGAAAAAGAGAGTCATATTTCTTTTTATAAGTACAAAGAGCGTTTTCACTTTTCTTCACCTCCCGAAAGATTTTTGCCCGTTACGGCGAGGAATACGTCGTCCATCTTGCCCTTCGTTATTTCAATATCCGAGAAAAGCGTTGGGTATTCCTTGATAAGTCCAAGCGCCTCGGCGGTATCCTTCACCGAGATACGATAGGCATCACGAAGCTTTTCATAGGGGCGGGAGAGAGCCAAAACGTCCTCCTCCTTCACGCCGTAAAGGGTAACGTAGTCCTTGACGAAGCGGTTTTTCAGCTCGTGCGGAGTTCCCTCAGACACGATTTTTCCGCCGTCGATAACGACGACGTAGTCGGCATCCGCCGCCTCCTCCATATAGTGAGTAGTAAGGAAAACCGTAAGCTTTTCGTTCTTACGAAGTCCCTCGATAACACTCCATATCGTGCTTCTCGTCTGTGGGTCGAGTCCCGTCGTCGGCTCATCGAGAATGAGTATTTTCGGGCGGTGGAGAAGCGCTCTTGCGATGTCTATTCTTCTTCTCTGTCCCCCCGAGAGCTTCGCTACGGATCTATTTAAAATACCCCCGAGGTCGAGTAGCTCCGTCAGCTCCGAAAGGCGTTTTTTAAAGTCCTCCCCCACTATTCCGTAGAGAGCTGCCCTGCTTTCAAGGTTAGCCCTTACCGAGAGAGGTCGGTCGAGCACCGACGACTGAAAGACGACGCCGATATTTCTCTTGATAGCGTCGGTGTCATCGTCAATATCACACGAATTTATCCTCACACTTCCCTCGTCCCTTTGAAGCGCACCGCACATAATGGAAATCGTGGTGCTCTTTCCTGCGCCGTTGACACCGAGAAAGGCGAAAAGCTCCCCTTCCTTTACCTTGAAGGAAACGCCGTCAACCGCCTTCAGCTTGCCGTAGGACTTTGAAAGTCCCTCTATCTCGATAATGTCCTTCATAGCTCTACCTCACGAAACATATTGTCAATCATTTTTTTCTGCTCCTCGCGGGGAGGAATAGCAATTCCCTTCTGACTGTCGCCGAGCACGAGTATCTCATCCCCAGGGCTGAGTCCGAAAATCTCTCTGGCTTCTTTAGGGATGACAAACTGCCCCTTTTCCCCTATCTTTACTATCCAGGCATACCTGCCTCTTACTGCGTCCATAAGTTCACCTCGTCATATTTGTATGATTAATCATACCACGAAGGAGAGAAAAAGTCAAGGACTTTTAATGAATATTGAAGATTGAAGAATGAATAATTTTGGACAATTTCCTTCGGAAATTTACATCAATTATATTGTTTCAAGACGTAATCTATAGTAGGGGGCGACGTCCCCGACGCCCCGAACTTTTCAAAGAAATTTTGCGTAAGACGAGGAAACAAAAATAGGGCAAGGACGCTTTACTTTCCGTAAAGCGACGCTGCCCTATTTGCAGTTGACAAAGTATTACACGAAATTTTGAAGAAATGTAATTTCGAAGTATTTTTTCGCAAGACAAGGCACAAGCAAAAAA
>JAZQUE010000172.1:0-3114 GCA_045631145.1 Eubacteriales bacterium | reverse complement strand
ACAGTTCATTACCGTTTCCTTCGAAATTTCGTTTATAACCTCGGGGGTACGCTCTCTGACGGGGCGGTATATCATTCCTGCCTGACAAAATCTGCAGCCTCTGATACACCCTCTGAAGATTTCAATAGTTGCTCTGTCGTGCACAGTTTCTATGTAGGGGATAATCTGCCTTGTCGGGTAATGCGCTTCGTCGAGGTTCTTTATTATTCTCTTTTTTACCTTTTCGGGAGCGCCCGAGAGGGCGGTTACCGCCTTAATTCTGCCGTCCTCGAAATAATCGACCTCATAAAGTGAGGGGACGTAGAAGCCCTCGAGCTCGGTTGCAACACGGCGAAGGAACTCCTTCTTACTCTCCCCTTTTTTCTTCGAGTCGATAAGGAGGCTTGCAAACTCGACGAGTGCCTCCTCTCCCTCTCCGATAGAGAGTACGTCGAAGAACTCCGCAAATGGCTCGGGGTTATACGTACAGGGGCCTCCTCCGAGAATAATCGGATAGGAGTCGTCTCTGTCCTTTGCGTAAAACGGGATATTCGCCATATCGAGCATATAGAGGATATTCGTCAGAAGTCCCTCGTACTGAACGGTCATAGCAAAGACGTCGAACTTATCTATACTGTCTCCGCTTTCAAGTGCAAAGAGGGGTATTCCCGCCTCCTTCATTTTCTCTGCCATATCGAGTGCAGGCGCAAAGGTACGCTCGCACCAGACGTTTTCCATATTGTTGAGGCAGGAGTAGAGTATCTTCATACCGAGGTTAGACATTCCTATCTCGTAGAGGTCGGGAAAGCCGAAGGCGACACGAAGGTCTACGGCGTTTTTATCCTTTACCGTTTCACCCTCTTCTCCCCCCGTATATCTTCCCGGCTTCTCAACCTTACCGAGAATTCTTTCAAGTGATTTATCTATCATTTTTAGTCCTTTCAAAAATCTTTTTAAGGTACTCGCCCGTATAGGAGTGAGGGCACTCTGCAATCTCCTCGGGAGTGCCGACTGCAAGGACGGTGCCTCCCTTATCTCCACCCTCGGGCCCCATATCAATAACGTGGTCTGCGGTTTTTATAAAGTCGAGGTTATGCTCGATAACGAGAACTGTATTTCCCGCATCGGTAAGTCTCTGAAGCACCTTTATGAGCATTTTAACGTCTGCCGAGTGGAGACCCGTCGTAGGCTCATCGAGGATATAGAGGGTATTTCCCGTGCTCTGCTTCGAGAGCTCGGTTGCAAGCTTGACTCTCTGTGCCTCACCGCCCGAAAGAGTAGTGGAGGACTGTCCGAGCTTGATATATCCGAGTCCGACGTCGCAAAGTGTCTGTATCTTTCTCTTTATCTGCGGTACGTTCTCGAAGAACCCGCACGCTTCGTCTGCCGTCATATCGAGTACGTCTGCAATATTCTTACCCTTGTATTTTACCTCAAGGGTTTCTCTGTTATAGCGTTTTCCGTGACACACGTCGCAGGTGACGTAGACGTCGGAAAGAAAGTGCATCTCTATTTTCGTCGTGCCGTCGCCCTCGCAGGCTTCACATCTTCCGCCCTTCAAATTAAAGGAAAATCTGTCCTGACCGTAGCCTCTCGCCTTCGCATCGGTGGTGGATGCAAAGAGCGCTCGGATAAGTCCGAAAACGCCCGTGTAGGTTGCGGGGTTCGAGCGTGGCGTTCTTCCTATGGGCGACTGGTCGATGTCGATTACCTTATCAAGATTTTCTATTCCTTCAATTCCGTCAGACCTGCCGGGTATAGTAGAGGCACGGTTGAGGTCACGGGCAAGCGTTTTGTAGATTATCTCGTTGACGAGCGACGATTTACCCGAGCCCGATACACCCGTAATACAGGTGAAGGTGCCAAGGGGAAGCGTGACGCTTACGTTCTTGAGGTTATTCTCTCTTGCGCCCTTGACGGTGAGCGTTTTACCGTTTCCGCTTCTTCTTTTCGCGGGAATGGCGATGCTCTCCTTACCCGACAGAAATCTGCCCGTAAGAGATGCGTCGCACGCCTTAAGCTCGGCGGGAGTTCCCGAGAAGATGACCTCTCCGCCGTGTATTCCTGCCGCAGGCCCGATATCGACCACGTAGTCGGCAGACTCTATCGTCTCCTCGTCGTGCTCGACGACGATAACGGTATTTCCGACGTCTCGAAGGTGCTTGAGGGTAGCGATGAGCTTGGAGTTGTCTCTCTGATGCAGTCCGATGCTCGGCTCGTCGAGGATATACATAACTCCGACAAGCGACGACCCTATCTGCGTTGCAAGGCGTATTCGCTGACTCTCGCCTCCCGAAAGGGTAGCCGACCTTCTCGAAAGAGAGAGGTATTCAAGTCCTACGCTCCTCAGGAAATTCAGTCTCAGCTTTATTTCTTTTATTATCTCTTTTGCGATAAAGCGTTCCTTTTCGGTAAGGGTGGTATTTTCGAAGAAGTCGATGGCGTCAACGACGCTCATATCGCATACCTCGCTTATATTCTTACCGCCGAAGGTTATCGAAAGCACCTCTTTTTTAAGTCTTTTACCCTGACATTCGGGGCAAGGTACTTCGTAGTAAAACTCGTCGTAATAGTCGCCTCCGCCCTCCTGAACTCTGCGCTCTATAATGTTCACGACACCCTCGAAGTTTACCTCGTAGTGCTTGGTTCTGCCATCCTTGGTATAAGGAATTCTGTATATCTCGTCTCCCGTTCCGTACATCATAGCGTTGAAGGCTTCGGGAGTAAAGTCTGAGAGAGGGGTATCGAGGTCAAAGCCGTATTTTTCGCCCACTTCCTTGAAAATTCTCGTCGTCCAGCCGTCCTTGTTAAGACTCTTGAAGCCGTTTACCTGAATTGCGCCGTCGGCGAGGGAAAGTCTTTTGTCGGCAATGATTTTTTCAACTGCAAGCGTTTTCTTCGTGCCGATGCCCGCGCAGGCAGTGCAAGCACCCGCAGGGTTATTAAAGGAGAACATTCTCGGTAAAATCTCACCGATACTTACGCCGTGCTCTTCGCAGGCGAAGTTCTCCGAAAAGGTGACGAGCTTATTCGCATCGCCGTCGGGAAGGTCAACGAGGTCGATAATAACGAGTCCTTCGGCAAGTCCGAGGGCGGTCTCAACCGAGTCGGTAAGTCTGCCCGTTATATCCTCCT
>JAZQUE010000171.1:0-2884 GCA_045631145.1 Eubacteriales bacterium | reverse complement strand
GGCCTCCGACTTATCGCTCTGACTCTTGCAAGAAGCTCCCCCATATTAAAGGGCTTCGAGAGGTAATCGTCGGCACCAAGGTCGAGGCCCTCTATTTTGTCCTCCGTCTCCCCTTTTGCACTTAAAAGAAGTACGGGAGTATTATTACCTTCGGCTCGAAGAGCTCGTAGAACCTCGGTTCCGTTCATTTTCGGCATCATTATATCGAGAATTATACCGTCGTATTTTTCGTTCCTTATATAATCAAGTGCTTCCTTGCCGTCTGCGACGGCGTCTACCGAATATTTATAAAAGGTGAGGATATCTACGACGGCTTCACGCATCGCTCTTTCGTCCTCCGCATAAAGTAGCTTCATATACACCTCCAAAAAAGAAATAAAGACCCCATAAGGTCTTTATATCATATACTTTTTAACTTAATATAAACTTAATTTGACTTTTTTCCGAAATAGCGCTTCATCGAAATCAAGAGGAGAATACCGAGAAGTGGGAAAATGGCGCTTGAAAGAAGTCCTGCTCTCATACCGAGCTGTTCGGGAGTTACGCCGAACCTTTCGGCAAGAGAAATTCCAACCCTCGACACCGTCACCACGTCGGCAAGTGCACCGACAAGCTGGGGCGCGACCGATGCGCCGAGGTCACCGCCTGCCGCCATAAAGGCGTATGCCGTAACGCCGAGACCTTTAAGAGTCTCTCCCATATAGATAAGGCTTCCGGGCCAGAGCATTGCCGAGAACCAACCGACGAGGATAGCCGAAATAAAGCCGACGGCAGAGTTCATAGAAAGGGCGGATATAAGATAACAGACGGACGAAACGACGAGTCCCAAAAGGATGACCTTGGAGATGGGCTTCGGCTTTCGGGCGTTACGGGTTCTCGCCGAGGCAAGAAGAAATGCAAAGCCCGCCGTTCCAACGACGTCACCAAGTACCTTACTGATGCCGAGAGCGTTTTCGGTGTAGCTCGATATCCACTGTGTCATTGACTGCTCGGTACAGCCTGCGATAAAGATGAGCAAAACGAATAGGAAGAGTCCCTTTCCCTCTCCCTTCTTTCCTTTTTCGCCTTCAAGGCTTAAATCGGGAAGTGGTGAAAAGGCAAACATAATAGCGGCAACGAGAGGAAAAAGCGAGAAAATGAGAGGAAGAAGATACCAATTCGCCTTTCCGAGAAGTCTAAAAAGGAGCGTTGCTACTATAACTACCGAACCGAAGCCCCAGCCGTAAGCGGAATGTAGCTTCGACATTTCCTTTTCGGGATACTCTGACGGGATAGCCGCGATTATAGGGCTTGTAAGAACCTCGCAAAGTCCCGACGCCGCCGAGAATATAACCGTTCCGAGTGCTAAAAAGAAATAAGCAAATTTCGGAAAAAGCGCAGGCAGGGTGCCGTAAACGACAAAGCCTGCAAAGGCTATAAGAGGCATCGCACGTATTACCCTTTTAATATTGAAAATTCTCGGAAGGAAAGAAAAGACGAGGTCTACCGCAAGCTGTGTACAAAAGTTTATAACAACAAGAAATCCGAGGAGTGTAAAAGAAATCGAATACAGCTCGGAGAAGGTAAGAAACAAAAGGGGGGACATAATAGACACGAGTGAGGTTGACGCGCTCATCGTGTAACAAGCGATTTTAGTAAGTTTGTAGTTCATAATATTCCTTTTTTGTGTCAAATTACACCTTCATTATAGGTAAGCTTTCCCCCATTGTCAAGATAAAAAGCTCTTTTTCAGTAATTTATCGCTACGATTCCCTCTACGGCGTCAAATTCCGTAACCCCTTCAAGCTCGGTCTTTTTCAGCGAAATGAAAAGAAGTGAGCCCGACATATCGTCGGTGACGACCTCGAGGTCGTTGGTTTTACCTACGAACACCCGAAGTGCACCGTCCTTCAGTACAATTCCGCTCGGCGCGTATCGGTAGCTTCCGCTATTCGATTGCACGTAAACCGAAAAGAGAGTATACTCCTTAAAAAAGTCTTCGTCGTATTTTTTCACGGTGTCGTTTACCGAAGGTATCTCGTCGTAGTCCTCGTCAAGCGATACCCTCTCACCTTTAGCCTTCAGCCATAAGTCAAGCTCTTCCTTCGTTTCGTACTTATTTATCGGTAAATGCTTTACAGAGCTTATATAGTATTTTTCGGCGTTGAGCGACGGAAAAAAGTATTCGTCGGTAAAGCCCGCAAAGGAAGCGTCAAAGTCATATTCAAGAAACGTGGTGTCGTCACGCTTTGCGATATAAAGCGCTTTTTCTTTTTCGCAAGGGTACATTAACAGAATACTCTCTCTTTTTTCGGCAGTCGGGTCCTTGTGTACTGCTCCGAAAAAGAGCGAGCCGTCCTTCATTTCAAAAAGCAAATCTCCGCTTTCGGTCATCTCCCAAAGCCTATAAAGGTTTTCTGAAAAGTATTCCTTCGAATATCCCGATTTAAAGCCACTTTCTAAAAAGAGTGAGGCAATACTTTCCCACTCCCCTTCAAAAAGAGTTCCGAAATATTTATTCTTATTGTGTCCTCCGTAAAGGCTCTTATCGCTATAAAGGATATACTCCTTTTTGTCGTAAGTATAAAAGAGGTGATAACGCTCGTCTTTATAGACGGGGTTAAAGAGATCAATGGTGAGGTTATAGTTTTCGTCGGATATATATTCGGGTACGGGTGGCGCTTCTCTGCAAGACACAAAGAGAATAATAAAGAAAAGAATAAATATAGCTTTTTTCATAGTCCTTTCCTTTCGTTTTTTCTTTTTAGACAGAAAAAGGAAAATTTTGTTCCACAGCAAAGTGGGTGTAAATTTTTTACTCCCACTTAAATTATAGTTCCTTTGAAATTTATTATTTCCTTCAAGAAGGGCGATGTCACGCCTTATACTCTACTCACTCGTATAT
>JAZQUE010000170.1:0-4264 GCA_045631145.1 Eubacteriales bacterium | reverse complement strand
CCCCTGCGGAGGAGGAGGCGGTGCGAGCGCAATCGTGTGGCTTACTCTTGAAGAGGGCGACGTTCTTGACCTTGAAGTTGGAGAGGGGGGACGCGGGCTTTATAACGAAAACAGTGAGCCCGTCAACGCCTCTCCCGGTGGCGACACCGTAGTGAAGAAAAACGGTGAGGAAATAATGAGAGCGTGCGGCGGCACGATAGGAAACGGCGCGCGTGCGAGAGCAACCGGCGGAGATATAAATATTTCGGGAGGCTTCCCGACGACGAAGGGTATCTTCAAGCTCGATGGTACGAGTTATATCTCCTTCGATATCGGAGGCAGCTCTCTCCTTGGCGAAGGCGGTGCCTTCGTAGGGGACGAGGTTGGTATCGGCGGCGGAGGCTATGCGGGCGTGAGGTCAGGCTCGAACTACTCCGACGGACAGGACGGCGGAAAGGGAGCCGTCATTATAGAATTTATCAGTTAAGAAGGTGAAACATTGGCAGTAAAAGAATATTCATACGAAAAAAACTTTAACGACAGACTCAGCGAGCATTTCAGAGTAAAGGAGTTCAGGGCAAGGAGAGGAAGTAAGCTCGACGGCGACAGAATACTCGTCTCGGAGGAGCTTATCCTTATGCTTGAAAAGCTCTCCCGCGTTTTGAAATATAAGCCCATTATCGTGACCGACGGCTATCGCACCGAGGAGTACGACAGGCTTCTCACGGGCAAGGCAGGTCAGCACACCAAGGGACTTGCCGCCGATATAAGAGTGGAGGGCTATACCTCCTACGAGCTTGCCGCCCTCGCCGAGATGCTCGGCTTCGACGGTATCGGAATTATAAACGAGCGTGCAGTGCACCTTGACGTGAGGGGCTACAAGAGCTTTTTCGTCGAGAAATCTAAATCGGCGAGCGATACCTACAGCGTCAAGACCTTTCTTTGCACCGAGACCTTTATGGCTCTCACGAAGAAGCTCTTCGGACTCGGCGACAACACCATCGAGTATATGAGACGCTGGAAATGGTTCGACCTCCTCTTTGAGAAGCTCGTTATGGGCGTCGCATATTAAAAAGGAGGAAAATATGGCAACACTTACGAAGGAGCTTGCGTCAAGCGTGCTCCAGAGCTACAACAATTCTCTTTCCCGTCTCACCTCGAGATTTCTTGAGAATATGAATAACATCAGCAAGAGGTATAGCCTCAAGAAAAAGGAAATCGAAAAAGAGGCGAAGGATAAGAAAAACTACGCCGACGCTTCGGCAAAGATTGCTCTTAAAAACACCAAGGCGTCGCTACTCGAAAAGGGGCTCTCGAAGTCGGGAGAATCGGTTCAGGCGGAGCTTGATAACAGTCTTATGAAGGCGCGTCGTATGTCGGACATCGACGAAGAGAGCGAGAAGTCGAAAAGAGCAAACGAAGCGGAGTGGTCGAACGCTGAAAATGCGGCTATCTCAAATTACGTGACCGAGGCAAATGCGCTCGATAAGGCTCGCAACGAAGCCTACCGAGAGGAGCTTCGTGCCGACAGAAGCTATGAGGCGGACCGAGAGGACGAGTACTACGACCGCTACGCCAAAAACAAGGAGTTTGAGGCAGACCGAGAGGATGAGTACTACGACCGCTACGCTAAAAACAAGGAGTTTGAGGCAGACCGAGAGGACGAATACTTCGACCGCTATATGGAGGGTAAGAAGTTTGAAGCCGACCGTGACGACGAATATCACGACCGCAACACAGAGAGCCTTGAGGACGGCGAGGGTGAGGAAAAAGCGGAGGACGAAAAAATAGTTCCCGAATACAAGGCAAAAACTCTTGTCGATAAGATAATCTCGAACTACCGAATGAGTTATTCCGACGAAAAGACCTTAAAGAAAAAGGTAAAGGAATCGATAAACGAAATTCTGAACGACGAGACGATAGACTACTCCTATCGCTATCAGGTAAAGCTTTACGCAAAGGCACTCGGTTATCTGTAATTTTGTATATTTTTCCATATAAACGCCAATACTTTCCCTGAAAAGAGGTGTCTGTTATGGAAAAGAGCAAAATAAAAGAGCTACTTATAAAGGCGAGAGAAGGCGAGCCCGAGAGCTTCAAGGGGCAGTCTTATCTTCGTGCCTTCGCACGCCTCGGGCGTGAAAAAAGGCGGGACAGGGTGAGCGAAAACGGAATATGGCTCGGCGAGAACTTCTATCTTTTAGAGGAGAGTGTAGCCGACGTAAGAAAGGACTCACCCTCTCGAAGAATACGCTATTTCTCGTCTGTACTTGCAGAGATACTCCCCGCCTCCGATATAGGAGACGGGGTATCCGCATTCTTCGAAACACTCTCGGACACCCTTGACGACGGTGAAATAGAGGGAGTGAGAAGCGCCCTTCTCGCCGAGACGATATGTCTGATAGAGCGCACCTTGAGGGATGGGGGAGAGGTCAAGGATGGGATAAATACTTTAAGACGGCTTCGTGAGTTCGACTTTTCTCCCTTTTTTCTCGGCTTCTTCAGCTACGAGCAGTATTTAAGGCGCGACCCTGCAAGGCTTTACCCGAGGCTTGACCGAGAGACCAAGGCACTATACAAGGAGAAGATAAGGAAATATTCGAAAAAGAGGGGACTCTCCTTCACCGAGGGGTGCAAGAGGCTCATCACGATTGCCGAGGAAAAGAAGTGCCACATAGGAGACCTACTGCCCTTTTCGAGAGGGAAAAGAGGCTACTTCCTTCTATTTTTCCTTTTTTATCTCGCCCTTACCGTTTTGTCGGGGAGTATAGTTTTTCGGGCGTTTGAGGGGGCTTTTGCCCTGACGCTTTTTCTCCTTACTCTCCTTCCGCTCCGAGAGAGTGCGTTTTTCGTTTTTGCAAGGGTGGTGAGCCTATTTGAAAAAAGCGATATTCTCCCTCGTCTCGATATGCCGAGAATAAAGGAGGAGGACGCAACCCTTGCGGTAATCGCAACCCTTCTCACGAGCGAGAGCGAGGTGAAGGAGACCTTCTCGCACCTTGAAAACCTGAGCTTAAAATCAAAGAGCCGTGGCAAGGACGACGGCTTTCTCTACTACGGCGTTCTTGCAGATTTTAAGGGCGGGGTAGAGAGGAGGACACGCTCCGACGAGAAGATACTGAAGACGGCAAGGGATGAGCTCACGAGACTTAACGCCCTTTACGGCGAGCGCTTCGTTTTCTTTTCGAGAGAGCGTAGCTTCGACGAAAAAAGCGGAAGGTGGGAGGCGAAGGAGAGAAAGAGGGGTGCGATAAATGCCCTCGTGAGCTTTCTGACAGAGGGGAAAAGCGAGCTTACCCACTACGGAGCAGATCTTCCCGAAATAAAATACGTTCTTACCCTCGACAGCGATACCGACGTTGAGCTGGGTGCTGTAAATAAGATGGTGGGTACGATGGCGCATCCGATGAATAAGGCGGTCGTCGAGAGCCGTCACGGCGTGAACGTTGTGACGAAGGGCTACGGAATACTTCAGCCCACAGTCGTCACCTCTATCGAGTCGGCGCACGCTACCCGCTTTTCTTCCATCGTGGCGGGAGTGGGAGGGATAGACTCCTATCACGGCGCAGTCTTCAACCTCTTTCATATACTTTTCGGGAAGGGTGTTTTCTGCGGTAAGGGCATCTTCGACGTCGAGGTCTATAAAAAGACCGTACTCGATGCCTTCCCCGACGGAATAATACTCAGTCACGATATCCTCGAGGGCAGTCGTCTGTCTGCGGGAAATCTTTCGGATATCACGGTTTTTGATTCAATACCCTCGACGGCGAGAGCCTTCTATAACCGTGCTCACCGCTGGGCGAGGGGAGACGTGCAGAGCATGAGGTTCGTCTTCCCCTTCGTTCCGTCAAAAGAGGGAAACGCCCGTAACCCGATGAGGTGGGAGGATAAGTTTATCTTCGTGAATAACATATTCTCCCTTCTTTCCCCCGTTTTTTCGGTTGCGGGACTTTTCCTCGTTATGTGGCTTTCAGGAGAGAGTGGAACGAGGGTAGCACTGCTTCTTTTGTCTCCTTTTTTTACTCCATTTCTCTCGGAGCTTTTCTCGGGACGGCTTCTGACGGCGTCAAGACGATTTTTCGGCGACGCTCTTCCTGCCCTCGCAAGAGAGATAATAACTGCGTGGTGGCGTGTCACCTCTCTCTTTTTCCTTGCCTTTAAAAACGCCGACGCTATCCTTCGCTCTCTTTACAGAATGACGGTGTCGAAGAAGAAGCTTCTCGAATGGACTACGGCGAGCGCAGGGGAGAGGGAAAAGGGAAGTATAAAGAAGGAGCTTCTTTAC
>JAZQUE010000169.1:0-1306 GCA_045631145.1 Eubacteriales bacterium | reverse complement strand
ACCTGAGGAAGCCCTCCTTATCGGCATCGAGTATCGCAACAAGTGATACCTCGGGAAGATCTATTCCCTCTCGAAGAAGATTAATTCCCACGAGAACGTCGTATTTGCCCTCTCGAAGCTCGCGTATGAGCTTTATTCGGTCGATAGTCTCGACGTTGTGGTGCATATATTTCGCTTTTATTCCGTTCGAGACGAGGAAAGAGGTGAGATCCTCCGCCATCTTCTTCGTAAGCGTTATGACGAGGGCTCGCTCGCCCTTTTCTATTCTTTCGTTTATCTCGCCGATGAGGTCGTCTATCTGCCCCTCTATCGGGCGCACGTCTACCGTCGGGTCGAGAAGTCCCGTCGGGCGAATGATCTGCTCAACCGTCTCGCTGCTTCTTTCAAGCTCGTATTCGTCGGGGGTAGCGCTGACGTAGACTATCTGATTCAGCTTACTCGTGAACTCATCGAAATAAAGGGGTCTGTTATCGTAGGCACTCGGAAGCCTGAAGCCGTATTCGACGAGGTTCTTCTTTCGGGCGCTGTCCCCTCCGCTCATTCCCCTGACCTGAGGAATTGTGACGTGAGACTCGTCCACAAAGAGAAGGAAGTCCTTCGGGAAGTAGTCGAGAAGCGTATAGGGGGTTGAGCCTGGGGCTTTCCCTGCAAATACTCGGGAGTAGTTCTCAATTCCCGAGCAGTATCCGACCTCCTCTATCATCTCCATATCGTATTTTACACGCTCTTCTATTCTCTGCGCCTCGATAAGCATATTGCGGTCTCGGAAGTATTCTATTCTTTCGACGAGCTCGTCTTTTATTTCCTTTATCGCTCTTTTCTTTTTCTCCTCGGTGGTAACGTAGTGAGAGGCGGGGTAAAGAGCAACGTGTCCGAGGAGGGCAGTTATCTCCCCCGTCACGACGTTGATTTCGGAAAGCCTATCTATCTCGTCGCCGAAAAATTCCACCCTCACGACGAGGTCGGTTGCGCTCGCAGGGTAAATCTCAACGACGTCTCCCTTTACTCTGAAGCGGTTTCGTGAAAAGTCTATGTCGTTTCTTTCGAACTGTATCGCTACGAGCTTACGGATAAGCTCCTCTCTCGACATAATCATCCCCGGTCGGAGCGAGAGAACGAGGCTTTCATATTCGGCAGGATCGCCGAGTGAATAGATACAAGATACGCTCGAAACGATAATCACGTCCCTTCTTTCAAAGAGAGCCGAGGTCGCCGAATGGCGCATTTTATCTATATCGTCGTTTATCGAGGAGTCCTTTTCTATATACATATCCTTGCCCGGTATATATGCCTCGGGCTGATAGTA
>JAZQUE010000168.1:0-2895 GCA_045631145.1 Eubacteriales bacterium | reverse complement strand
GTAAGAGGCGAGGTATATATGCCGAAGGCAGTTTTCCACGAGCTCAACCGAGAGAGAGAAGAAAGAGGAGAGCAGCTCTTTGCAAACCCTCGAAATGCGGCGGCAGGCTCGCTCAGACAGCTCGACTCGAGAATTACGGCGTCGAGAAGGCTCTCTATCTTCGTATTTAACGTTCAAAGGCAGGAGGGCGGTGAGGAGTTTTCCTCGCATCTCGAATCGCTGAAGTACCTTCAAAGGCTTGGCTTCAAGGTTTCCCCCGACGTGAGAGTTTTTGATAACGCCGATGAAATCTTTGCAGACATAGAAAAACGAGGGGAAAGCCGAGAGGAGCTTTCCTTCGACATTGACGGTGCGGTAATAAAGGTTGACTCCTTTGAAAAAAGACGTGAGCTCGGCGAGCTTACCAACGTGCCGAAATGGGCGGTAGCGTACAAGTATCCGCCCGAGGAAAAGCCGACGGTGCTTCGCTCGATAACCATTCAGGTGGGACGGACGGGTGTCCTTACACCCAATGCAAACTTCGACACTGTTAGGCTTGCGGGCACAAACGTTTCGAGGGCGACGCTTCACAATAAAGATTTTATAGCCGAAAGAGACATTCGAGAGGGTGACACGATAATCGTAAGAAAGGCGGGCGAGATAATTCCCGAGGTGCTTTACGTTGATAAGACGAAGCGTCCCGAGGGTGCTCTCCCCTATTCCTTCCCCACTCACTGTCCCTCCTGCGGAGAAAGGGTGTTCGTCTCGGAGGAGGAAAGCGCTATAAGGTGCACGAACTCCGCTTGCCCTGCACAGCTTCACAGAAGTATAACGCATTTCGCCTCCCGCGACGCTATGAATATTGACGGACTCGGGCCTGCAATAGTTGACGCTCTCATAGAAAACGGCGTTATTTCTTCTATTTCCGACTTGTACTTTATGGAAAAAGAAAAGATAGAGGTCATCGAGGGGCTCGGCTCAAAGTCGGCAGACAAGCTTCTCTCGGCGATAGAGAGCTCAAAGTCACTTTGTCTCTCGAAGCTTCTTTTCGGGCTTGGCATAAACCATATAGGAGAAAAGTCGGCGTACACCCTTGCAAAGAGATTTAAGTCTCTCGACGAGGTGATGAAGGCAGATTTCGACGGACTTTGCACGGTGGAAGATTTCGGAGAGGTGCTCGCAAAGAGCGTCGTTGACTTCTTCTCCCATCCATCGACGCTGAAGATAGTAAATGAACTCAAGGCGGCGGGAGTGAACACCGAATTCTTTTCCACCGAAAGGTCATCAGTGCTCGACGGTATGACGGTAGTCGTTACGGGAACTCTCAAGACGATGTCACGCTCTGACGCCGAAAAGGCGATAGTCGATAACGGTGGTAAGGCGTCGGGCTCGGTATCCAAAAAGACCTCCTTCGTCCTTGCGGGTGCAGAGGCGGGCTCGAAGCTCCAAAAGGCGGAGGCGCTCGGTATAAAGGTCATTTCGGAAGAAGAATTTCTCGCTATGATAAACGCATAATAGAAAAATTGTGAATTTAATGTGAACAATATAGAAAAGACTTGATTTTTATTCCAATATGTGTAAAATATTACTTGTTAGCACTCGAAGGTTTTGAGTGCTAACGATAAAAAAGTAAAAAAATAAGGTGAAATATAGGAGGAATTATTATGAAACTCAAGCCCTTGGCGGACAGAGTTGTTCTCAAAATGGTAGAAACCGAAGAGACGACTAAAAGCGGAATTATACTTACATCTGCTGCAAAGGAGAAGCCCTCGGTTGCAGAGGTTGTAGAGGTAGGCCCCGGCGGAATCGTTGACGGAAACGAAGTAAAGATGACGGTTAAGGTCGGAGACAAGGTAATCACAAGCAAATACTCGGGTACTGAAATCAAGCTTGACGGTGCCGAGTACATCATCGTAAGACAGGGCGACATCCTCGCCATTGTTGAATAATCGGAGGTAATTAAGATGGCAAAGGAACTTATTTACGGAATTGATGCAAGAAACAAGCTTCTTGCAGGTGTTGACAAGCTTGCTAACACCGTTAAGGTAACTCTCGGCCCCAAGGGCAGAAACGTAGTTCTTGAAAGAAAATTCGGTTCTCCCCTCATCACCAACGACGGCGTTACCATTGCAAAGGAAATCGAGCTTGAGGACGCTTTCGAAAATATGGGCGCACAGCTCGTAAGAGAGGTTGCTACAAAGACCAACGACCTTGCAGGTGACGGTACTACTACCGCTACCATTCTCGCTCAGGCGTTCATCCGCGAGGGTATGAAGAACGTAACCGCAGGTGCAAACCCCATGGTTGTAAGAAAGGGTATCCAGAAGGCTATCGACAAGGCAGTTGAGGCTCTCAATGCTAATTCACAGAAGGTTCAGGGTACGAACGACATCATTCGTATCGGTACCGTTTCGGCAGGCGACGAGGTTGTAGGTAAACTTATTGCTGACGCTATGGAAAAGGTTACCGCAGACGGCGTTATCACCGTTGAGGAATCGAAGTCGGCAGACACCTACTGCGAGGTAGTTGAGGGTATGCAGTTCGACAGAGGCTACATCTCTCCCTATATGGTTACCGACACCGACAAGATGGAAGCGGTTATCGACCACGCTTACATTCTTATTACAGACAAGAAGATTTCGAACATTCAGGAGATTCTTCCCCTTCTTGAGCAGGTTGTTCAGGCAGGCAAGAAGCTCGTTATCATCGCTGACGACCTCGAAGGCGAGGCTCTTTCCACTATTCTTGTAAACAAGCTTCGCGGTACCTTTACCTGCGTTGCTGCCAAGGCTCCCGGCTTTGGCGACAGAAGAAAGGAAATGCTTCGTGACATAGCAATTCTCACAGGCGGAGAGGTTATTACAGAGGAATTAGGTCTTGAGCTTAAGGATGCAACCGTAGCACAGCTTGGTCGTG
>JAZQUE010000167.1:0-3399 GCA_045631145.1 Eubacteriales bacterium | reverse complement strand
TGCGTCATATTTACCGCTTTTCCAAGCTCGGTTTGATTAAGTCCCACGCCTTCACGCAAATTCCGCAGTTTTTCGCCTAAAGTCAAGCTTATTCCTCCTTTCTTTTCTTCCCTATTATTATAATTTAGACAGAAACTTTCTATTGACTTTTAGACAAAAAACGTCTATAATAAATTTAATAACAAAAAGGAGAAAGAAAAATGAAAAAAAGATTTTTATTGTTCACCACGCTTATTTTTCTCGTAGCCTTTACTTTCGGCTTAAAAATCAGCGCCGAAGGAAGTCTGTCAATCACACATGACGTAGAGGTTAAATATAACAAGGCTCTTGACACTCTTACTATCGACGGTGTTGAGTACAAGGCAGTTGTAGAGTGCGAAGAAATCGTTGCAGATGATACCCTCAAGGTTAACGGCGTTACTGCATTTGAAAAGTGGACTCGCGACGGAAAGTTTACTTACGAAATCACCGATGCAGTTAGATATATGCTTGATATGGCTCATATGGCTCGTGCAATCGACGTTGACGGCGACGCAGTTATCGACGAGCTCATTATTTCGCAAAAAACGGCTGTTAAAGTAACAAATATCGGTAAGACTGCCGATAAGCTTGTAGTGCTTAAGACACTTTCTGGAAACAGCTTCGCTACTCCCAAGGCTACTGAAATCTCTATAGAGGTAAAAAAAGACGACGTTCTCGTAGTTGCAGAACTCGGCGGTATCTACTATGCAGAAAAGGTTGAAGCAGTTGAAACTTATGCAACTAAGCTCAACTTTAATGCAGGCAAGGTAACTCTTGCAAACGTTGGTGAGGTTAAGTTTGACAACCTTACAATCTCAGGTGTTACCCCCTTAAGTATTACAACATCAGCTCTCGGGAAGGACAACGTTCTCATTTACTATGTGTATGACGGCGAAGTAATTTATGGTGAAAACCTCGAGGCTGAATACAAATTTGCCATTCTCAAGGAAGTTGAAAAGACTGAAGGCGATGAACTCAATGAAACAACTATGACCTACGACATAGTTTACATCGCAACTCTTATTGTAGATGGCAAAGAAGAAAAGGTTATACTGCCCAACACAGGCACCGCAATAATTGATGGATACAATGAACTTACCGCAGAAGAAGCGTATTGCGAGTATTCCGTAGGAATAACCGCCGACAACAGAGTTGATTATAGATATACCATCGTCGCAGGATATGAAACCGACAAGAACGGCAAAACAATTATTACCATCAACAAGGTATTCAATGAAGAGGACGTTCTCGTTGATGCTGGTCCAATCGCTTACAACGCTACAACAGGACTTTACACAGTTGGCGGCGACTACAACAAGGTTGTTCTTAACGACGCTTCTCGCATCTACTACACCTACTACAAAGTAGCTACAGGCGACTTCCAACACCTTGGCTATTACACCAAGGAAACAATCACAGACAAGTCTTTTTACAGCGAATTGCGAGGCTACGCATACCTTAAGAGCTACGACGAAGGTAGAACCTACACCCTTCTCGCCGCTTTCGTAGATGGTGAAATCGAGGGTAGGCTTGACGCTGTTATCACTTACGAAGCGGACGGCACCCTTGTTTTATATGCACCAGAAAACAGTATTGCTGTTTATAATGAAGATGATGACGAAATATATTATGAATATACATTTTTAGATATCGAAACCATGCAAAGCGAAACGTTTGTAGATACACACCGAACTATAGAAGATGCTACT
Organism: Eubacteriales bacterium; assembly: GCA_045631145.1. GTDB lineage: Bacteria > Bacillota > Clostridia > Oscillospirales > SIG627 > RGIG6353. Next base: position 1,669 of record JAZQUE010000167.1, on the reverse strand, counting down.
GAAACTATTGCAGGATGTTTCTATGCATGGCAACCCGAAGATGAGCAGTACGTTCAGATAACTCCTAGCCTCGACACCTTCAAATTGACCACAATCAACGGAATTTTTGAAAACAACGGCTACATCCTTGAATTCGGAGAAGCTATGTGTAGTTTACCCGAAGATATATTTATTTGGGGATTTGCATGTAACGAAGACGGAGAAAGTTCATTTAACCATTATAAAACATTAACTGTAAACGAATTTGTAGAACTTGTCGATGCTATTGCAGAATACAACAAAACGGCTGAAGAAGAGTATACCTTAGATGCAATTTTGGTAAGGGCAGAAGATTTTGATATAGCGGGAAAATACAATATAAAAGGAATTATTCTTCCTGACGTTTTCTATACAGAGCTTTTCGATGACTTTGGAACGCTCGTTACCCCCTCGGAAGAAGACTCCCCCTCTACTCCGCCTGAGGAGGATGAGCCTTCTACAGCAAAGGCAGAGCTTTCGATGACAGGAAAAACGGCTCGTCCCGACACAGAAATAGAAATTCCTTTGGTAATTTCCGATAACGTAGGGCTCGCAGGTCTTCAGCTTGAGCTTTCTTATGACGACGCTCTTACCCTTGAAGCTATCGAAATCGGTGACGCTCTTACAAGCCTTGAATTTACTCCCCCAGGCTCACTTACCGCAAACCCGATAACCCTTCTTCTTGACGGTCAAGAATCTGACAACACGAACGGCACAGTCTTCAAGCTTGTTTTTAAGGTTAAGGCAGATGCACTTGAGGGAACTTATAATATAAAAGTAAAAGTCAAAGACGCATACGATAATAACCTTAATACCGTTGAGGTATCGAACACTTCTGTCGAAATAACCGTAGTAAATTATATACCTGGAGATATTAACGGCGACGGAGAAGTAGGTGCAAGAGATATAACCATGCTCCGCCGTTATATTGCAGGCGGATATGACGTAACCGTAGTAGAACCCGCACTCGACGTTAACCGCGACGGAGAGGTTTCAGCAAGAGACATAACTATGCTTCGACGCTATATTGCGGGTGGATATGGAATAGAACTTGAATAAGAGGGAAAAATGAAAAAACACTTAAAGCTTTTAATTTCAGCTATCTTTTTTTGTATTGCATTTTCGATCTCAGCCTTTGCAAATGGCGTTTCTTTAACAGTCGAAAGCAAAACAGTTTCAGCCGACACCGATACGGTTTCTGTTGCCATTGAATTAAACGGCAATACAGGTCTTTCGGGGCTTGAGCTATCAATGTCTTACACCGAAGGACTCGTTATAAAGGAAATCGTGAGAGGCGAGGGTCTTTCGAGTATGTCCTACACAAAGCCTAACAACTTAAGTGCAAACCCGATAACGCTTCTTCTTGATGCGGAATCGGAAGATAGCTCAAACGGAATTCTATATAACGTAGTTTTTGAAATTCCTAAAGGCAGAGAAAAGGATTACTTCGTAAATCTTACTGTTTCAGACGCCTACGACTTTGATTTCAACGACGTTGATATTTCTGTCACCAACGGAAAAATAACGGTAGAAGAGCCTCTTTCTCCTTTTACATATCTCTCAAATTCGCTCATTCTCGACGGCTCACTTGGAATGAAGATTTATTTCGAGTACGATAGCGAGATAGTCGATACCGATACGATGGTATTTA
>JAZQUE010000166.1:0-5443 GCA_045631145.1 Eubacteriales bacterium | reverse complement strand
ATCCTTTTTGACTCGCTAACCCGTTATGACCGCTTCGATATTCCTGCATATATAAATATTAAATTGTAAACTAACCTATACGAAAACCGAGGGAACGGTTTTCAAGACTTCGTGCCCTTCCGAAAAAAGCTCGCCTTGCTCGCAAAACAAGTTTTGCTTCAAGCCTCACATTTTCGTTAAGCACTCGCCAAAAACGATGCACCGCATCCTTTTTGACTCGCTAACCCGTTATGTCCTGTTGCGGTTCCCGAAATTTTTTGCTTGCTACTCGCTTCGCAAAATTTCGACCGCGCCACTCCTTATTGCTCGCTTCATCTGCCACTGGCAGCGCTCGCAAACGTCCCCACTTCGATATTCCTGCATATATTGGTCGCTAAGACTTTAATATTTTACTATGAGTTAAGTTTTTTGTCAAGGTGTTTTTTTGATTTAAAATTTATTCTTTGAACTATTCCTATTATTTTACCTGATAAAACGACGGTGAGAAGAGAGAAAACTATTCTTTTAATCGGTATGTACGACAGAGAGAGAAGGAGCACGGTAAGGTCGCTTATCAGGTAGACTGTTTCTATTTTTACTCTCATAGCGCTTGAGAGACCCATAGCGAGAGCGTCGTCACCACTTGGTGCTCCACCTGCTCTGACGGCAAGTCCTGCCCCGACGCCGATAAAGAGAGCGCCGACGAGGGAGGCTATGAGAGGGTAGGAGGAGAGGTCAAAGAGGGGAGGAGTTTTTTCGAGTACTGCGTAAAACGCCGAAAATGCAAGTGTGGCAACGGCGGAATAGACGAGAAATATTTTACCTAGTATTTTAAAGCCGATGGCGTAGCATATTATATTGAGAACGAGAGTAGAAACGGCAGGCGAGAGGGAGAGAGTATTCTCGAAAAAAAGAGCAAGTCCGAGAACGCCCCCTTCGGTTATTCCCGAAAAGGAATGTATTTCGTAAAGACCGAACGCCATTATAAATGCGCCGATGACGGCGAGGATAGTATTTTTAAGTCTAAGCACGGCATACCTCTTGAAAAAAATAAAATCGGGGAGTATAATAATTACACGAAATTAAAGGAGACTTTAAGATGACAGAGCTTGAAAAAATAAGACAGTTTTTTAAAAATGACCGCTTTGCAGATGGTGCGGGAATAGTTATAGATGAAATAGGCGACAGATGGGCAAGGTGCTCAATGAAGCTCGATGAGCGCCATAAAAATGCAGTAGGACACGTTATGGGAGGCGCAATATTCACCCTCGCCGACTTCGTTTTTGCGGTTGCTACAAACCGCCCCGATGCGTCTCCTACCGTCACCGTATCGACGAGTATTTCCTTCGTCGGAGTAGGTAAGGGGGAGTGCCTTATCGGAGAAGCGAAGCTTCTGAAGGACGGCAAGCGCACCTGCTTTTACGAGGTGGAGATAAAGGACGAGCTTGGGAATTTCGTTGCAGTAGCGTCAACCGTAGGTGGACATATAGCTTAGTGTTGAATTCTCAGCCCCTTGGGATAGTGGTTTTTTATCTGACCGTTTACTCCCTTTCCACCGCCAAGCGCCACACCCTCGACAAGTACGGCAACGTAGCCGTTTTCACACTCTTCTTCAAAGCTCTCGCCGCGAAGGTAGGCGTTAAGCCTTGCGTCGTCGAGAGCTAAATTTATTTTTCTTTTAAAGCTTTTACCGAGTGCCGAGAAAAGATTGTGATGAGGCTTAAAGTAGCCCTTGCTTATTTCGCCGAGTGTTACCGAGGCGGAGTAGGTTATCTTTTCGGGAACGGGAACTCTCGGGTCAATATAGACGACGCTTTCCTTGAACTTGAAGAGCTTTTCGGGGTCGAAGTCGAGAAGGGTATCGGAGAGAAAAGCTTCGGTGATTTTTCGCTCCTCTTTTGAAAGAGGTGAGAGCGCCGATTTTCCGACGAATTCTCTTTTTTCGTCCCCCTCCCTTTTCATAAGGGCGGTGAACTGACCCTCGCCCGAGGCGATATGCGGATAAAAGCGTCTCATTCTCTCGTCGGTGAGAGAGGGGAGCGTATAGGGCAAGATTTCTTCCCTCGGTGCGACGAGCGAAAAGTCGGGGTTGTCTTCAAAAAATGAATTTACGATATCCTCGTTTTCCTCTCTTGAGAAGGTGCAGGTGGAGTAGAGAAGGTATCCCCCTCCCGCAACGGCACGGGACGCCGAGCGTATTATTTCTTTTTGTCGGTTTGCACAGAGGGAGACGTTTTCGGGTGACCAGTCCTTCAGTGCGTCGGGCTCCTTTCGGAACATTCCTTCTCCCGAGCAGGGAGCGTCAACAATAACGAGGTCAAAAAAGTATTTTAAATCTTCCGTCAGCACCTCAACGTCGCAAGAGGTCACCACCGCATTCAGAAGTCCAAGCCTTTCAAAGTTTCCCGAAAGGACTTTTTTTCTTTGAGGGTTTATTTCGTTTGAAATAATAAAGCCGTTTTCCCCGAGAAAAGCCGCCGCTTGTGTAGATTTACCTCCGGGTGCGGCGCAGGTGTCGAGAATTCTGAAGTCGGGCTTTATTTTAAGCGTTGCTACAGGCACCATCGCCGCAGGCTCCTGAACGTATATCCCGCCTGCGTGGTGGAGAGGGTGCGAGCCGATTTTATCGTATTCAAAGTAGTAGCCGTTTTCACAGTAGGGAACGGGAGTGAGCTCAAAAGGAATAGAGGAGGGCTTTTTGAGAGAATTTACACGAAGGGCTCTTTTTCCGCTTCTCGAAAGCTCTCTTTCATATTCAAGGAAGCCTTCTTCGCCGAGATATTCCTTCATTTTTATAATAAATCTTTCATCGAGCACGGTTTTCTCACTCCTTTTTTAGTTTTCCTATTAGATTATCATACAAAAGTCCGATAATGTCAATAACTAAAAATTAATTTTCCGAAAATCGTATTGACATAACGGTTTTTTTGTGCTATACTTCTAAAGCAACCGAAATTGGAGAAGTACCCAAGGGGTTAAGGGGGCAGTTTGCTAAACTGTTAGGTCGGGTTTCCGGTGCGCGAGTTCGATCCTCGCCTTCTCCGCCAAAAAACGACAGGTTTCGACCTGTCGTTTTTTTTATTTGTGCCGTAGGCACAACATCATTGCCGTGTGCGGCACAAATAAACGACGTTGCGCCTTGTGCAAATGATGTGCTTCGCAACGATGTGATGCTCTGCAACAATGAAGTTGCGCTTCGCGCAAACGGAAAGAATGCATCAGTTCAACCTCAAATAAAAAACAGCGAAAATATCTTTTTGAAAATGCCCACCATAATGCTCATATTAAAAGAGAGCATTAGTTTCAAAAAAGCAAGTCATTCGACTTGCTTTTTTTGTTTGTCCTTTTTATAGGACAGCCCTTGCGTTATAATTGGTAAAAGCTAAAGGCTTAAAGCATAACGTATAAAAGGGGGTATGCCGAATGAAGTTTATATTTAATTTTGAGTATTGGTCGATAACGATTCCAATATTTTTTTGTATAAGAAAAGAGCCGTTTAGAAAACGGCTCTTATTTTTTTGCTTAAAGCGTAGGAAAATGCTTTTTTAATCGTTATATATTACGGAAACTTTTCGCAGAGTTACCCAATCTGAGATGGGTAAATCTTTCCTTTAGTTGGCTTAATTGTAGCATAAAACGAGTCCTTTGGCAAGTCTTTTTTTATAAAATATACGTTTTATGAAGTAAAAAGTGAAAACGAACAAATTATTTTGTGCAAAGTGACGATTATTCGCCGTCACCGTCGCCGTCAACAAAACGACGCTTTTGTCGTAAAAAAATAAATAAAAGAAAAGGAGATTAAAAAATGTCAAGAAGAGGAGAAAACATTTACAAACGCCGTGATAAACGCTGGGAAGGACGATTTATCAAGGGCTACGATTTAAAGGGTAAGGCTCTGTATTCCTACGTTTACGCAAAGAGCTACCGAGAGGTAAAGGAAAAGCTGTTAGAGGTAAAGCTGAATAAGAAGAATTATAACGAAAAAAAGAATATGGGCACTTTTTGCGATAATTGGCTCGTAATTTCAAGAAATCGTGTCAAGGAATCTACTTACGTAAAATATCGAACCGTAGTTCTAAAGCATATAAAGCCCTATTTTGATGCTTTACCCGTAGAAAAGACGAGCACGCTTTTAATAGAAGAATTCAGTAACGGGCTTTTAAATAACGGACTGTCTCCCAAAACCGTAAAGGATATTCTTACCGTCCTTCGTGCCATTTTAAAATATTGCAAAAAAGAAACGGGGGATAGCCTTAACGGTGTAGAGGTAGTTTATCCGAAAGAAAAGAAAAAGGAAATGCGTGTACTCTCTCCCGACGAGCAAAGAAGACTTACAGAGTATCTTTTGAGCGATATAGATAGCGTTAAGTTCGGAATATTGCTTGCTCTTATTACGGGTATGAGAATAGGAGAGGTATGTGCGCTTCGTTGGGGTGACGTATCGCTTGACGAAAGGGTGATACGCATCAAGTCAACAATGCAACGTCTGCAAGCTACCGAAGAAAACGCTGAGACAAAGACTCGAGTGATAGTAGATGATGCTAAAAGCGAAGCCTCGAAAAGAACCATTCCTCTGACCGATTACGCAGTAAATCTTTGCTGTCAGATGATGGGAGAGGAGGACGCTTACGTTTTGACGGGAGAGGTGTACCGCTATATTGAGCCGAGAGCCTTGCAGTACAGATTTAAAAAATACGTGGAGGCGTGCGGACTTGAGGGGGTACATTTCCATTCCCTTAGGCATACCTTCGCAACGAGGTGTGTGGAGGTGGGCTTTGAAATCAAATCACTCAGCGAGATACTCGGACACTCAAGCTCAAAGGTTACTCTCGACCGTTACGTTCATTCGTCACTTGAACTAAAAAGAAGTAATATGGAAAAGCTTTCGGCGGTGGGCTTTTAAGCCGTCAGAATTTCCGTCACAAAATGGAAATAACGAATATTTGAACTTTTTTTCGATGCTTTTGACACAGTGGGTAACTCTGCGAAAATGCTTATTTTAAGAGGTTTTTTCTATATAATCGTTTGATTTTTCGAATAGAAACAACTTTTTAAAATTTAAGATGAGCTGATTGGGTAACTCTGCGAAACGTGAGGTTGACGCCCCACGGTCCTGATAGCTTTGAATTTTTTCACCACAGTGGGCTGTAAGGGAATCGTCTGCCTTTTGTTTTTTGAAAATTGTAGTAAACACTTAATTATCGGAGGGTAGAAGGATGGAGCGTCACGAAATACGCGAGAGGCTTATTGATAGTACTATCAAGGTCATTGCGTCGGAGGGACTTGATAAAGCGACCACCAAGGCCATTGCTACAGGAGCGATGCTTAACGAGGCGTATATATACCGCGCTTTCAGCGACAAGGATGAGCTTTTTGCGAAAGCCTTTAAAAAGCTTGACAACGAGCTCGTCGAGAAGGCGATGGAAGTCGGAGGCCAAGCGGTCTTAGGAAGACAAGGGTCTCT
>JAZQUE010000165.1:0-5350 GCA_045631145.1 Eubacteriales bacterium | reverse complement strand
TGCCGTCCCACCACCGACTCACTCACTCTCGCCCCTCTCATTATTCTCGAATTCCTGCCGATAACGCTTTTCGTTACTCTCTCGCTCTTCTCCTCTATAACGGGATGGAAAAAGAAGGAGTCACCGAGGGTGAGAAGATTTGAACGGCGGTACTCCGAAAAGCTTCCGATATCGCACCAGAAGGCATCGGTCAGAAAGCCGTACTTACTATCTATCCTCGGGAAAAGGTCTCGCGCAAAGTCGTAGAAGGTGTTCTCGGGTATCATCTCGACCGCCTCTTTATTTATTATATAGATACCGCAGTTGACGAGCGCCTCCACCTCGTCGGGAAGTGGCGGCTTTTCGATAAAGCGTGAAATTCTCGCGTCCTCTCCTATTTCGGCAACGCCGAAGGAGGACGCCTTTTTCATTTTCTTGAGAGCTATACTGACCATACCGCCACACTCACGATGGAAGCTTAAAAACGCCGAAAAATCAAGGTCGGTGAGTGCGTCACCCGATAAAATGAGAGTTTCGCCCTCGATAAAGCGACGGCAGTTTCTCACCGAGCCTGCCGTACCGAGAGGCACGTCCTCTTCAAAATATTCAATATTCACGCCGTTTCGACTTTTTCCTATTTCGTTTTCTATGTCCTCGCCACGATAGCCGAGGGTGACGGCGACCTCGGTTATACCGCACCCCGCAAGTCTTTCGAGCATAACGTCGATTATCGCTCTGTCGCCGACACGCATAAGAGGCTTGGGGCGGGTTTTGGTGAGAGGACGGAGCCTCTGCCCCTCTCCCCCTGCAAGAATTATCGCTTTCAAAAGAATCACCTCACAAAAGTTTTCGTGAGAATAGTTTACACTTTCTTATTTATTTTATTCTGTCGAAACTTCTCCTTGACGAAAAGAAGAAAATGAGGTATGATATTTATAATCGACGATAAATTTATAAGGAGGAGTGCCCGTGGCAGGTTACAGAATAAAAAAGAAGCTCTGGGGCGATACCTTTGCCGTTCCGAAGAAGCTTATTTCGAAGCTTTCGGAGGCAGGAGAAAATGAAATAAAAATATTCCTCATCCTTGCCTCTCTCGACCTCGGCGACGAATATCTCGACGAGGAGAAGCTTCGCTCTCTTTCGGTAGAATACGGTGTCGGTGAGGAGGAGTTTGCCGAAGGGCTCGCCTTCCTTCGCGGTGCGGGGCTTATAGAAAAGCCCTCGAAGAAAGTCCCCGAGAAAAAGGAAGAAAAAAAGAGCGTTCCCTCTAAGCCCACCTACACCGCAAAGCAGCTTTCCGAGGGCACCGACACGAACGAATTCAGGGAGCTTTCCGACTACGCTATGCGCCGACTCGGAAAGAGCCTCGGGCCTGCCGACTTTGCTACCCTCTATTCCTTCCACGAATACCTCTGTATGCCCTACGACGTTATTATGCTCGCCATCGAGCACTGTGCCTCGGAGGGTAAGGGGTCACTCAGATACATTGAAAAGCTTCTCATAAGCTTTGCCGACAGTGACATCAACACCTACGACAAGGCGGAGGAATACATACTCAGACGAAAAAAATATCTTTCCTTTGAGGGGAAACTACGAAATATGCTCGGTCTTGGAGAACGCAGTCTCACCTCGAAGGAAAAGGCTCTCATCTCGAGCTGGCAGGAATGGGGTATGCCCTTCGATATGATAACCGACGCCTACGAAAAGACGGTAGAAAAGACGGGCAAGGTCTCGATGACCTATATGCACAAAATTATAGAGAACTGGAAATCTTTAGGCTTTAAGACGCTTGACGAGGTAAAGCGGGGAGACGTGAAGCCACGTGACACCGATGAAAGCTTCGACCTCGACGAATTCTTCAAGACGGCTATTGAAAAGGATATGAAAAGATGAGTGAAACTATTTTCGACGCCTTTAAATTCAAGGCGCAGAACGCCCGAGACAACGCCGACGCACGACGGGACGAGGTATGGGCAAGAGACAAAAGAATAGAGGAAATCGACCGTGAGCTTTCGGAAATAGGTATGAACGTTTTTCGTGCCTCCCTTCTCGACGAGGAAAAGCGAGAGGCGGAATATAAAAGGCTTGAAAATTCCCTCGCACTACTGAAAAGCGAGCGTATCGAGAGGCTTTCCTCCCTCGGACTTCCCGCCGACTACACCGAGCCTCGCTATGAATGTAAGAAATGCTCGGACACAGGCTATATCGGCTTCAAAATGTGCGACTGCCTCAAGAAAGAGCTTGTTAAAAAGAGCTACAAGAGCTCGGGCATCGGTAAATATCTCGAAAAGCAGACCTTCTCGAACTTCGACCTATCCCTCTACCCCTTCGGTGAGGACAGAGAGAATATGCGCTTCATTTACGAGCGTGCAAAGAGCTATGCCGAGAATTTTGACAGGAACACCTCCGATTCTCTCCTGTTTCTCGGGGGTACGGGGCTTGGAAAGACGCATCTTTCGTCGGCTATCGCCAAGGTGGTAATCGAAAAGGGCTACTCGGTATGCTACGACTCGGCGCAGAATATTATTTCCGCCTTTGAGAAGGAGCGCTTTGCGAGGGAGGGGGAGCGGAGCCTTACCGAAAAGTACTTTGACTCCGACCTTCTCATTATCGACGACCTCGGAGCAGAGGTTTCCTCGAAGACCTCGGTATCCTACTTCTACACCCTCATAAACACGAGACTTATTGCGGGTAAGCCCGTTATCGTCTCGACAAACCTCGGAGTATCCGCCCTCCGCACGCAGTACGAGAGCAGAATAGTCTCGAGACTCCTCGGTGAGTACACCGTTTCGGCGTTCAAGGGCGAGGACATAAGAAAGCTGAAAAAATAAGGTTTTGACCAATCGGTCAAAACCTTATTTTCTTCCTACGAGATAATCAAGCGTTACGCCGTAATAATCGGCAAGCTTTATGCCGCCCACAAGGGAAGCTCTCGCTCTCCTCGCTCGTATTTTTGATATACAGTCAGATGCATATTGAGTATATCCGCAATCTCCTTTTGCGTTTTGTCGTTATCTTCCCGAAGGTCACGAACCCTTTTATATATAAACATTTTTATCTCCACATAACGATATTCTGTCATCATTATATAAAAAACACCGTTCGGTATTGACAAATAATGCCGCTCGGTGTTATAATTGGCAAAAACTGTTTCAGCGACTAAAATCACCAAAAAATGAAGGAAGATTTCGCTAAAGCGAAATCAACCATAATTCTGCATTCAGCATTCTGCATTCAGCATTAAAAAAGAGGCTTCTTTCGAAGCCTCTTTTTTAAATCTCATTAATATCATACGGGGTTGTCTGGTAGACGAAGTAGTTGAGCCAGTTTGAGAAGAGAAGGTTTGCGTGGGAGCGCCATTTGACGATGGGTGCGAGGGTATCGTCGTCGTGAGGGAAGTAGTTTTCGGGTACTTTTATCTCGAGTCCCGCATTTTTATCTCTGAAGTATTCGTTCTTGAGGGTGTCGGGGTCGTACTCCGAATGTCCCGTCACGAATATCTGACGTCCGCCCTCGGTCATACAGCAGTGAAGCCCTGCCTTATCCGAAAGGGTGAGCACCTTGAGTCTCGCTTCCCGTCTTACGTCCTCGACGTCAACGGTGGTATGTCTCGAGTGAGGCACGAAGAATTCGTCGTCGAAGCCTCTGAATAAAATTGCGTTCTTATAGACCACTCTGTGAGGGAAAACGCCGAACATCTTTTCGGGAAGCGGCTTCTTGTCGATGCCGAAATGGTAGTAAAGACCCGCCTGCGCGCCCCAGCATATGTGGAGAGTGCTCGTTACGTGTGTCTTTGACCACTCCATAATCTCACAAAGCTCACGCCAATAGTCTACCTCCTCGAAGGGCATCTGCTCAACGGGTGCGCCCGTTATTATCATTCCGTCGTACTTCTTGTCCTTTATTTCGTCAAAGACCTTATAGAAGGCGAGAAGGTGGTCGGAGGAGGTGTGAGTAGCCTTGTGGGTTGCCGTCTGGAGAAAGTCGAGCTCCACCTGCAAGGGTGTGTTACCGAGAAGTCTTGCGAACTGCGTCTCGGTGACGATTTTCGTCGGCATAAGGTTCAAAAGAAGTATCTGAAGGGGTCGAATATCCTGCGTCAGCGCTCGTGTCTCGGTCATAACGAAGATGTTTTCGTCGATGAGCGTTTGAGTCGCGGGCAGAGAGTTGGGTATTCTTATCGGCATATTATACACCCACCTTTTCAAGTGCTGCGGCGATATCGGCGATGAGGTCGTCGGCATTTTCAATTCCGCAGGAATATCTTACGAGGTCGGGAGAAACGCCCGCCGCCTCAAGCTCGGCATCGGTCATCTGACGGTGAGTTGCGCTTGCGGGGTGGAGACAACAGGTCTTGGCATCTGCAACGTGCGTCTCGATAGATGCGACCTTCAAATTCTTCATAAAGGTCTCCGCCGCACTTCTTCCGCCCTTGACTCCGAAGCTTACGACTCCGCAAGAGCCGAGAGGCAGATACTTCTGTGCGAGAGGATAGTCTCTGTCTGAGGGAAGTCCGCTGTATTTTACCCACGAAATCTTGGGGTGCTTTTCGAGGTACTCGGCAACTCTCTGCGCATTGTAGCAGTGTCTCTCCATTCTTACGTGGAGGCTCTCGATACCGAGGTTTAAAAGGAATGCGTTCTGAGGCGACTGAATAGAGCCGAAGTCACGCATAAGCTGGGCGGTAGCCTTGGTTATAAATGCGCCCTCAAGTCCGAATCTCTCGGTATATGTCACTCCGTGATAGCTATCGTCGGGAGTGCAGAGTCCTTCGAACTTGTCGGGGTATTTCGTCCAGTCGAATTTTCCGCTGTCGATTATACAACCGCCGACACCTGCTCCGTGTCCGTCAAGGTACTTCGTCGTCGAATGAGTGACGATATCTGCTCCAAACTCGAAGGGACGGCAGAGGTAGGGTGTTGCGAAGGTGTTATCTATAATGAGGGGTACACCGTTTTTATGCGCCACGTTTGCAAATCTTTCTATATCAAGTACAGTCAAGGCAGGGTTAGCGATAGTCTCACCGAAAAGCGCCTTGGTGTTGGGACGGAACGCCGCCTGAAGCTCCTCGTCGGTAGCGTAGGGGGACACGAAGGTGAAGTCTATTCCCATTCTCTTCATCGTTACCGAGAAGAGATTGAAGGTTCCGCCGTAGATAGTCGAGGAAGCGACAACGTGGTCACCGCATGACGCAATATTGAATATAGCGTAGAAGTTCGCCGCCTGACCCGATGAGGTGAGCATTGCCGCCGTACCTCCCTCGAGGTCTGCAAGCTTCGCCGCTACGTAGTCGTTCGTCGGGTTCTGCAAACGGGTATAGAAGTAGCCGCTCGCCTCAAGGTCGAAAAGCTTTCCCATATCCTCGCTCGTA
>JAZQUE010000164.1:0-2804 GCA_045631145.1 Eubacteriales bacterium | reverse complement strand
GAGCTTAAAAAATAAAAAGAGGCTGATTTACCTGAAGTAAGTCAGTCTCTTTTTATTCTGCTTTGCTTTCGCAGTATATGCAACTGTATATTTTCTTTTCGGGGTCGGTGAGTCTGAAGACGTGCTTTATCTCCTGCTCGGTGGCGGTGATGCATCTTGGGTTTTTACAAAAGATTATATTAGTGAGTTCTTCGGGAAGTCCTATCTTTTTCTTCTCGACGAGTCTTCCATCTCTTATGATATCAACCGTTACGTCGGGGTCAACGAAGCCGAGTATATCCATATTGATATCAAGGTTACAGTCGATTTTGATAATATCCTTTTTGCCCATTTTGGTACTGTTTACGTTCCTTATGAGTGCTACCGAGGATGAGAGCTTATCGAGCTCGAGAAGCTGATATATCTTCATTCCCTTGCCTCTGCTTATATGGTCGATAACGATACCGTTTAAAATAGAATCTACGTTCATTTATATCTCCCCCAATAGCATAAGTATAAGAGCCATTCTCATATATTTTCCGTAGAGAGCCTGTTTGAAATAGCACGCTCTCTTATCGTCGTCCACTGCTACGCTTATTTCGTTTACTCGGGGAAGCGGATGCATTATTATGAGGCCCTCTTTTGCATCCTCGAGCTTTTCGGGGGTAAGAACGTAGCTATCCTTAAGTCTGAGGTAATCGTCCTCGTTGAAAAACCTTTCTCTCTGCACTCTCGTCATATAGAGAATATCAAGGTCGGGCATAACGCTTTCAAGGTCGGTGGTCTCAACGTACTCAAGGTTATTCTTCTCTATTATATCCTTCTTGACGTAGCTCGGAATTTTAAGCTCCTCAGGAGAAATGAGAACGAACTTCACGCCCTCGTAGCGTGAAAGGGCGCTGATGAGCGAATGGACGGTTCTTCCGAATTTAAGGTCACCGCAAAGTCCTACCGTAAGATTACCGAGTCTTCCCTTCTCGCGACTTATTGTAAGTATATCGGCAAGTGTCTGTGTGGGGTGGTTATGTCCTCCGTCGCCTGCGTTGATAACGGGAATAGTTGCATTCATCGAGGCAACGAGGGGTGCGCCCTCCTTGGGATGACGCATCGCCATAATATCTGCGTAGCAGGATATCATTTTAGCGGTATCGGCAACACTTTCGCCCTTCTTTGCCGAGCTCGAGCCTGCGTCTGCCATTGAAAGCACGTTGCCTCCAAGCTCGTACATTGCCGCCTCAAAGCTGAGTCTCGTTCGGGTTGAGGGCTCGAAGAAGAGTGTTGCGAGCTTCTTGCCGTGGCACTTTTCGGAGTACTTCTTCGGATTCTCAATAATATCGTTTGCGGTCTTGATAAGAAGGTCGATCTCTTCGATTGCTAAATCTCGGATATCAATTACGCTTCTCATTTATTTGCTCCTATCCAGCTTTCGTCGGAGGGGTTATTTCTGAAGGCGATGAGACGCTTGATATCCTCTGCCTTGATATATCCTTCCTCTGCCGCAACCTCTGCAATAGTATCAAAATTCGTAAGGCTTACGTTCTTTACCTTTGCTTCCTCGAGGCGGTCAAGTCCCTTCTTCATACCGTAGGTGAAGATAGAAACGATACCGAGCACCTCGGCGCCTGCTTCGCGAAGGACGTTTACTACTTCGATTACGCTTCCGCCCGTCGAAATAAGGTCTTCAACTACTACGACCTTCTGTCCCTTCTCAAGCTTTCCTTCAATCTGATTCTGTCTGCCGTGGTCCTTTGCACCGCTTCTGACGTATCCCATAGGCATATCGAGAAGGTGTGCGGTAATAGCGGCGTGAGCGATACCTGCGGTAGAGGTACCCATAAGAACCTCTGCCTCGGGATAGTTTTCTTTAATGAGGGTTGCGAGTCCCTTCTCAACGTCAAGTCTTACCTCGGGGGCAGTAAGGGTAAGACGGTTGTCACAATACACGGGGCTCTTAATTCCGCTTGCCCAGGTGAATGGCTCTTCGGGGCGGAAGAACACTGCCTTAATTTTAAGTAAATCTTTAGCTATAAGCTTTTCCATTTTCTTTTCTCCTTAATCTACAAATTCGATAACGCAACGCTTATATGCTGCAACGGGGTCTTCTGCGGCGGTGATGGGTCGTCCGACTACTATATAATCGGAGCCGATTCGCTTTGCTTCGGCAGGAGTCATTACTCTTACCTGATCGCCCTTATCTCCGTCTGCAAATCTGACACCGGGTGTTACGGTAACGAAGTCCTTTCCGCATCTCTCGTGCACGCGCTCCGCTTCAAGAGGAGAGCATACTACGCCGTCAAGTCCTGCGAGCTTGGCATTATGTGCATAGTGCATAACGGTATTTTCCATAGTCTCGTTAATGAGAAGGTCATTTTTAAGCCTTTCCTCGCTCGTAGAGGTAAGCTGGGTTACGGCAATGAGGATAGGTCTTGTGCCGTCCTCACGGGTAAGTCCTTCTATTGCCGCCTCCATCATAGCTACTGTGCCCGATGCGTGAAGGTTGGTCATATCGACGTCGAGGCGGGAAAGAACTGCCATCGACTTTTTAACGGTATTGGGGATATCGTGAAGCTTTAAATCGAGGAATATCTTATGTCCTCTCTTTTTGATTTCCTTCACGATTTGGGGACCTTCTGCATAAAAAAGCTCCATTCCTATCTTTACGAAAGGCTTTACATCTACAAACTTATCAAGAAAGGTCATTACATCCTTCTTCGACGAAAAGTCGCAGGCAATAATTACGTCGCGTCCCATCAGTGTGCTCCTCCTATTATATCTTTAAGATTTTCTATTTTGTATTTTTCCATTACACGAGGTAAGTCGTTTAC
>JAZQUE010000163.1:0-4273 GCA_045631145.1 Eubacteriales bacterium | reverse complement strand
TTTTTGTGTAATACAAAACAAATTAAAAATTAAAATGAAGGAAGATTTCGCGCAAGGCGAAATCAACCGAAATTATTCATTCTTCAATCTTCAATATTCATTAAATTTTGTTTTAACCAAAATATCAAGCTAAAAGAGGGTTTTTATGAAAATGTTATCTTTGGGTCTCGGTAATATGGTTGCCTGCGACAGGATAGTGTGTATCGTGTCGCCCGACACCGCACCCGTCAAGAGACTCGTTCAGGACGCAAAGGACGAGGGTAGGGTGATAGACGTAACGGGAGGCAAAAAAACGCTTTCCGTCATACTTACCGACTCAGACCACGTCATTCTTTCGAAGATTGTTCCCCAGAGGTTGAGGGAGGCTCTTAACCGAGAGGACGAAAGAGAAATAGAGGAATAGGACTATGAAAAAAAGAGGAAAAGTACTTATAGTATCGGGCTCGGCGGGAAGCGGTAAGTCTACCGTCCTCACCCCCTTCAAGTCGGGAGCGATAGAGCCCTTCAGATTTTCGGTATCGGCAACGACGAGAAGTCCGAGACCGGGAGAGGTTGACGGAAGGGACTACCTTTTCGTCACAAAAGAACGCTTTGAAGAAATGATAGAGAAGGGTGAGCTCATAGAGCACACCACCTTTAATAATAACTACTACGGCACGCCGAGAGCACCTCTTGAAAAAATGATAGAGGACGGACAGATAGTCATTCTCGAAATAGAGGTGGACGGCGCCGAGCAGATAATGTCGCTCTTTGATGAAAAAGACCTCATATCGGTATTCCTTTCACCGCCCGACTACAAGACTCTCGAGGAAAGACTTCGAGGGAGAGGTACAAACACCGAGGCGGATATAGTAGACCGACTGGAGAGGGCAAAGGTAGAGCTTGAATTTGCAAAGCTTTATCAGCACATACTCTTTAACTTAAGCGGACGCGCCTCCGACGTCACCGATGCTATCATAAGGATAACGAAGGGCGAGAGGGTAGACGGCCTTGACATATATTGCGAAAGCGCAAAAGCATTAATAAGTAAATTTTACAACTGATATAAAGGAGATATAAAGCTATGATGAACGAACCTTCCATCGAAAAACTCACAAAAGACGGTCTCAATCGCTATGAAGTATGTATTGCGACCGCAAAAATTGCAAGACAGATTATCGACGAGTACAACGAGGAGGCAAACAGAATTGCCGCAAGTGCAGATATGCCCTCGGTAAAGAAGCCCGTCTATGACGACAAGCCCGTCAAGACGGCAGTACACGCCATTGAAAGAGGCGACTACAAAATCACCGTTGCCGACCATAAGGGCGAGGAAGTAATTTACGGCAACGAATAAGCCTTGCAGAATATTACAAAAAGGAGTAGATTTTATCTACTCTTTTCTTTTGTTATAAAAAAGCAAAATGTAAGCGGTAACACTTTTCCAAAGGCAGGAAAAAGCGAGTTTTGTTTCTTGACAATGCACTTTCTTTGTTGTATAATGACCTTGTAGACTATTATAATAGGGAGATTGTAAATGACAGCTATTATTAACGCCACTCTCGTAATGAAGAGCTACGACATAAAAAGATATAACGGAAGCTTCGACGAAATACCCTTTCTTGAAATTGACGAAAAATATTTTGATACCCCTGAAAGCGTTTCGGCGAGAGGGCAGATAGCCTACGACGACGAGGGCTTTCTCATAAAGCTTCAGACGAAGGAGTACGAGCACCGTGCCGTTGAAACAGGACCTCTCGGCGATCCCTGTGAGGACTGTTGTCTCGAGTTTTTCTTCTCCCCGATGGAGGGCGACGGAAGATATTTCAATATAGAGTTCAACACTAACCTCTGTATGTATCTCGGTTTTGCCACCTCGATTAAAGACCTGAAGAGAATTATCCCTGAGGACGGAAACCCCTTCTCTCCGAAGGTGACCTTTACCGACGGAGGATGGGAAATAGAGTATAAAATACCTTTCTCGTTTATAAAACAGTTCTTTCCCGACTTCGAGCTTTATGAAGGAAAGAAAATAAGGGCGAACTGCTTCAAATGTGCTGAAACTACAACTCCCCCGCATTTCCTTTCGTGGTCGAGAGTGAGCGAAGAAAACTTCACCTACCACAGAACCGAATATTTCGGTGAAATGACAATTGTTAATTAAAATTTTTAACCAAAGGCCAAAACAAATTAATTACGTTAAAGTTGACCCCGCAACGAAATTTAATTTTAACCCTGCAGACCTCGTTCCCTTCAAGGACAAGGACGTATGCGACAGAGTCGATATGTTATCGGCTTCCATCTTCAATGGAATTCTACTTATGTGTCTTATCCTTTTCCCTTGGATATATTTGTGTTTCTCATTTATCCGAGCATTTCTTTATCTTGTAACGGCATATTTTATTATAGCGTTTAAACTCAAAAGATAAAAAATCAGTCCGAATTTTCGGACTGATTTTTTATGCTTTGAAAATAGTTACTGCCCTTTTCTATTACGAAATCGGGAGAGAGGAAGATAGTTCCTTCGGGTACTTTTCCTATTGGATAATAGTATTCGCCCTTTTTTCCTTCGGGGGGTACTATGCTTTCGGGGTCAAAGTCCTCGGGACGATTTTCCGGTCTTTCGCCTCTCGGGAAATCGTCTCGGTGAAATTCTTCCACTTCGGGCATCTCGGGAGGCGTCATATTCGGTCTCATCATACCGCCTCGACCGTCGTCTCCATTGCTACCGTAGAGAATTTCTTCTCCCCTATAAAGATTGTACGTTCCTTCCCTCAGCTCAGGCGAGGAGTAGACGAGCACCGAGTATGCGTTTGTGGGAGTATGTGAGAAGACCTCTTCTCCTTCTGCGTCCCTCAGAACGATAGGGGTAGCTCCGTCCTGCTTTTCGGAGAAGTTAAACACCGCGAAGGTCTGTCCGCCCTCCTCGATTCTGTCAAGCATATGCCCTGAAGCAATAACGGTACCGCTGTTTATGTGTATTCCCATATCCGAGTCAATACCTGCGTCTCCGCTGAAGGCACAAGCAGAAGCGATGACCGTACCACCGTTAATGACGAGCCAACCGTTAGAGTCGATGCCGTCGCCCTCGCCCGTCTCGCCCGTTACCTCGATGTTTAAAATACCGCCGTTAATAGTTGTGACCGAAACTCCGTCCTCGTTGGTGTTGATGCCGTCGTTAGCCGATTTTATGTTTATATTACCGCCGTTTATCGTCAGATGCATTTCACTGTCAAGACCTTCGTTTTCGGCGTTTATGTTGAGTGTACCCTCGCCGTCAATTACGAGAGAACGCTTCGAATAGAAAGCGCCGTCGTACTTGTGAAGCTTTTTGGCATCCTCTGTGTTTCCGTCAACTACCGTTTCGGGCTTGTAGATACGGGCAACGTAGGAGCCGTTTACAGTATTAACGCTTCCGTCTGCAAGAATTACTCTCGCACCCGCTTTAGAGGTGTCGACGTCCTTCGTTGCCTCGTCGGAGGCGCACTCGTATACGTTATAGAAAATAACTGCAGGCGCAACGGAGGAGGTAATTTGAGCTCCGTCGAGGATAAGTGTTACGACCGCACTCTCGTCTTCTTCCGCGTCATCTCCGAGGTCTACGGCAATCTGTCCGTGAGAAAGTGTTCCTTTTATTCTATACGTTCCCGATTTCGTTATGTGGACGACGGTGTGAAGGTCTGCTTCTTCTTTTGAGTGAGCGTCTTTTTCTTCACCCTCGCCGTAGGTGTAGTCGTGTCCTTCTTCGTAGTAAATTACGTCGTTTTTGATTTCAACCGACTCTTTGTTTATTCCGTCTGCCAGTATTTCGTCATCCGATAGAATGATAACAGTCTCGTTGGAAATTTCCTCTTTTACATCCTTGTCGCACGAAACGAGAAGGAGCAGAGTAAAAATGAAAATGACTATTTTTTTCATAGCGCACCGCCTTTTTTTTCAGTATAATTCTATTTCTTTATTGCTGTTTTAATGTTTTGTGAATAAAGTGTTTATTTTAAGACACTATTTGACACCGCTTTTATTTTATGATATACTAAAACGTAACAAATCAAAAGAGGTTAATATGGCAGAAAACGTAAAACTTATAGCTAACAATAAAAAAGCCTATCACGACTATTTCGTTGAGGAAAAGTTTGAGGCTGGAATCGAGCTTGTTGGCACCGAGGTAAAGGCGCTGAGGCTCGGTCAGGTCAACCTCAAGGACTCGTGGTGCACCGTTGACGGCGGAGAGATGTTCGTCTGCGGTATGCATATCAGCCCCTACGAAAAAGGAAATATCTTCAATCGCGATTCC
>JAZQUE010000162.1:0-19620 GCA_045631145.1 Eubacteriales bacterium | reverse complement strand
GGCGACCACGGCTCGACCTTCGGAGGAAACCCCGTAGCGTGTGCAGGGGCTGTATCCATTATAAAGAGAATAGACGACAGTCTTCTTTCGGAGGTACGGGAAAAGAGCGAATACATCTTTTCGTCCTTTGAAAATGCCGAGGGCGTGAAAAGCGTCAGCGGTGCAGGTCTTATGATAGGAATTGAAACCGAGAAGGATGCGTCCGAGGTGCTCGCCCTTGCAAGAGAAAAGGGCGTTATCGCTATAAAGGCGAAGAACAAGGTAAGACTTCTCCCAGCCCTCAACATACCGAAAAAAGACCTTGAAAAAGCAGTGAAAATACTGCTTGAATGCATGAAATAAAAATATAAAAATTTTTGAAAGAGAGTTTGAGAGAAAACTTTTTATAAAAAGTTTTCTCTCATAAAAAATATTATGTTAAACCTAAAAGGCAAAAGCTTCTTAAAGCTTCTTGATTTTACGGCAGATGAAATAGAGTATTTGATTAACTATGCAGAAAAGCTCAAAAAGGAAAAGAAGGCGGGTATTCCTCACAGAATACACGAGGGAAAGAACGTTGCTCTCATATTTGAAAAGACGAGCACGAGAACGAGGTGCGCCTTTGAGGTGGCGTGCCGTGACCTCGGAGCAGGGGTGACCTACCTTGACCCGTCGGGCTCGCAGATAGGAAAGAAGGAGAGTATTGCCGATACGGCGAGAGTGCTTGGCAGAATGTTCGATGGAATTGAGTACAGAGGCTTCGGTCAGGAGATAGTAGAGGACCTTGCGAAATTTGCAGGCGTACCCGTATGGAACGGACTCACAAACGAGTTCCACCCCACCCAGATACTCGCCGACTTTCTCACCATCCGTGAGCACTTCGGACAGCTCAAGGGAATTAACCTCGTATATATGGGAGACGCAAGATACAATATGGGCAACTCCCTCCTCGTCGGCTCGGCGAAGATGGGCGTTAACTTCACGGTATGCTCGCCGAAGGAATATTTCCCCGACAAAGCCCTTCGTGATACCTGCGAGGCTATTGCAAGGACAAGCGGAGCAGTTCTTCGCTACACCGAGGATACCGCCGAGGCGGTAAAGGATGCCGACGTTATCTACACCGACGTGTGGGTATCTATGGGAGAGCCCGACGAAGTATGGAAGGAGAGAATTTCCGCCCTTCTTCCCTATCAGGTGAACGCTTCCCTTATGGCGAAGGCAAAGCCCGAGACGGTATTTATGCACTGTCTCCCCGCTTATCACGACGAGGGTACGGCGGTAGCGAAAGCCGTCAAGGAGAAATTCGGTATTGCCGAGCTTGAGGTAACAAACGAGGTATTCGAGAGCGAGCAGAGCATCGTGTTCGACGAAGCCGAAAACAGAATGCACACCATCAAGGCGGTAATTGCGGCAACGCTTTAATAGAATGATGAAAGCAGAGTGCAGAATGCTGAATGCAGAATTATGGATAATTTCCTTCGGAAATTTTCGATTAAATATATTCAAGGGGGAATGCTTTTTATAAAAGCACTCCCCCTTTAACTCCCACGAAAACTATAATAAAAAATAATTTTTCGTCAAGAAAAATTTACCTTAATTCTGCATTCAGCATTCTGCACTCTGCATTAAAAAAGACAGAGAACTTTCGTTCTCTGCCTTTTCTTGCTTATTTATTTCCTGAACACAAACAAGTATTCATGAGCTATAAGTAAAAAGTTATGTTTTATGCTATTTGTTTTCCAATACCCCGTCGCCTTACAGTTGTGTTGTTCTTTTATTATAAGTTCCTTCAATTTGAAGCCCGCATCCTCAAAAATACGCATTACGTCAAACGACATCGGTATCATATTTCCTTTTTTGCGAGTATCACCCATAAGAACAGCACAAAACTTGTCATTTTTAAGGACACGATAGCTTTCCCTCGCAACCTTTTTCATTTCGAGAAGAAAATCTTTAACCTTTAATAAAGACAAATCTTCGGGTATATCTTCGCTATATTTAATAATATCTGCGTACGGTGGGTGCGTGCATATCAAATCTATGCTCTCATCGGGAATAAAATCAAGATTTCTTGCATCACCTTTTTTGATATATACTTTGCCGTTTGCAAACTCTGTATCAAAAGACGTTTTTTCCCTGCATCGTTCAATCGCAACGTCGTTTACGTCAACGCCGATTATATCACGATTCAAAAGCTTTGCCTCGACGAGAGTAGTACCCCCTCCTGCAAATTGGTCAAGAAGCAGGTCTCCCTCTTTTGAATATCTCAATATAATATTTCTCGGAATATACGGAGACCAATTTCCACGCCATTTAGCATCGTGTGTCGCCCAGTCGCCACGATTTGGGAACGACCAGTGCGTCGTCATTTCGAGCTCGAAATCTTCGGGCTCCCATTTTTTTGTCACCTTTAAACCCATATTAAATATCCTCTGTGCTCGGAGGAACGGGTAGACCTAATTTTGCCAAAGGAATGTACTCGAAATAATATTGGCAACGTACGCTGATAATATAGTCTAAAACATCCTTATATTTAGGGTCTTTGAACCAATCGCAAAGCAAATATATGTATTCAACTTCAATATTTGCCTGTGACATAAGCTTTTGATACTGTTTCTTTTTAAAATCACACGTCTGTAGCTTTTCATCAACAGAACCCGCAGTTTGCTGAAATTTACACTCGATTATAAATAAAGTATTATTTATGATAACGTAAATACTGTCATCGGGAAAAGTCTTTTTGAAATAATCTTTTCCCAATCAATTTCAAGCTCTTTTAAAAATTTATAAAACCCGTGCTTTTTGAATATACGGGCGACCTTTTCTCCGTTATAATAAACCGTTCCGTCTGTTACACTATATCCTTCTTGAGACGATAAAAACGTAGACAAATCTGTTTTGCCCTCAAAAACCAAACCCGTTTTCGTATTTCCTCCGCCTTTTCCATTCTTTATCATAATACGTCCTCCTTAAAAATTCGATATTAAAAGCTCTTTGATTTTACCTCTTGCCGATGCTTCGCAGTTTATCATTCGAGTAGCTTCAACTCTCTTGATTTTATGATTTGAATAAATTTTATCAAAAAAATCGTCGCTCTTGTCGGCGTTTTTGGGATCGGAATTGCTTACAACCACCATTGCACCTTTTTTATGCATAAGCTCTACAAATTCCGCAAGCTCTATCTGCTTCTCATCGCTGAACAAATCTTCGGTGTATGCCGTAAAGCTTGCCGTTTCGGTAAGCGGTCTATACGGAGGGTCGAAGTAAACGAAGGTGTGCTTGTCAATGAACTTCTCCGACTCTCTGTAATCTCCACACACTATTTTAACCCTTTGTAGCTTTTCAGAGACGGCTTTAAGGTTTTTTTCATCACAAATAAGCGGGTTTTTATATGAGCCCATCGGAACGTTGAAAAGACCTTTTCTGTTTACTCTGTACAGTCCGTTAAAGCAAGTTTTGTTTAAGAAAACCATAAGCGCCGCTTTTTCTAAATTTTCCTTCTCTCCGACACCGACCTTCAAGCTGTTAAAGCTTTCTCTTTTTGCCATATAGTACGCTCTTCTGTCTTCGGCTTCAAGCGGTACGTACTCCTTTTGATATTTCAAAAGGAGCTCTATAAGGTCTTCTGCGTGCTCCCTGACTGCAACGTAAGTATTTATAAGTTCTCTGTTTATATCGCTTATATAAATTTCTTCTAAATCAAACCTACCGAGAATATCAAAAAGCACTGCGCCTCCTCCGACGAAGGGCTCTGCATACTTTGTAATAATGCCGTTATCAAAGGGATAGTATTTTTCTATTTCCTTTATAAGCTGACCTTTTCCGCCTGCCCATTTTAAGAACGGCTTAACACTCTTTTCGTCATATGCGTTATATCTTGTGCTCCTTGCGTCAATGGGTTTTTCGGCATTTATGGGAATAAGCCACATATTTCCTAACATTTCGGCATTAGCTATTCTGTTTTCGGAGCAAAGAACCGCAACTCGTCTTTGCGATATTCCCCATTTAAGAGCTGCATCCTTTGCAGACATAACCTCCATAGAACTATCCCTCCTTTTTTACTCAAACTTATTATATTCTAAATCTCGAACAATTGCAATACCAAAATATAAAAGCAGAGATATTTTGAGGTAAAATCGCGGAGTGCGAAATTCAAGTTTAGAGTTTAGAGACAAGACTTCGTCTTTCGTTATGATATGATTACCTGATAAAAAAAGCATTGCGAAGGCAATTCATAACACGGCAACGCCGTTCATAGTTCTAAACTTGCCGAAGGCAATCATAACTCAAAAAGCACCCTTTTGGGTGCTTTTACTGTTTTCGGTTTTAACCAAAATATCATTAAAAAAGACAGAGAACTTTCGTTCTCTGTCTTTTCTTGTTGACTTTTAACCTTAATTACTTGATTTCAACGGTAGCGCCTGCAGCGGTAAGAGCGTTCTTGATCTCTTCTGCTTCAGCCTTTGCAATACCGGTCTTGATTTCCTTGGGAGCCGACTCAACGAGATCCTTAGCTTCCTTGAGGCCGAGACCTGTGATTTCACGAACTGCCTTGATAACTGCGAGCTTGCCGTCGCCAGCTGCGGTAAGAACTACGTCGAACTCGGTCTTTTCTTCTGCTGCGGGAGCGTCGCCTGCTGCGGGAGCAGCTGCAACTGCTACGGGAGCAGCCGATACGCCGAATTCTTCCTCGAGAGCCTTAACGAGATCTGCGAGTTCAAGGATAGTGAGAGATTTGATTTCTTCTAAAATGTTCATTGTCTTTTCTGTAGCCATTTTAATGTACCTCCGAAAAAAATAAATTTTATGCAGTTAGACTGCTGAAAGTTTGGGGTTTACCCTTAAAATTATTCCGCAGCGGGAGCTTCCTCTGCTGCGCCGCCTTCTTTGTCGATCTTGCCCTGTAATACGTAAGCAAGTCCGTAAAGAGGACCCTGGATGCTGCCGAGAATCTTTGCAATAAGACCTTCCTTGGAAGGAATGCTTGCAAGGCTCTCAACGCCTGCTGCATCTACTACGTCGCCGTCGATGTATCCTGCCTTGATAACGTAATCTTCATGTTCCTTTGCGAACTTCGAGAGTATCTTTGCGGGAGCAACGGGATCTGTTTCAGACCATGCAATAGCGCTCATGCCTTCAAGATGAGGGTTGAGGGCTTCATAACCAAGGTTAGCAAAAACGTACTTGAGCTGTGTGTTCTTTACTACCTTGTAGGTTACGCCTGCCTTTGTAAGCTCTTTTCTGAGATTGGTGTCGTCTTCAACGTTGGTCTTGTAATAGTTTACAAGTACGCCTGCCTGAGACGCACGAAGCTGTTCGGTGAGCTCTGCTACTGCCGACTGCTTTGCAGCCAGTATCTTTGCACTTGACATTCGTGTTTCACCTCCGTGGTAAATATAAAAAATTAAGGTTCCTTCACCAGCCGATGAAAGAACCGTAAAATCGCAAAAATATACACAAGTATAGCTTTTTAATTTCTTGGTTTTCCTCGGCAGGCGAATATTATGACACTTCCGTGTCACCTGCTGTCTTAGGTCAACGAATAGATTTTACACGATAAGGGAGAATTTGTCAAGCCTTTTTTGAAAAAAATAAAAAGTTTTATAAAAAAGCCTTTTTTTGATTGACACGAAAAGACAAAAAGGATATAATATATCTAATATGGGAAAGTATATATTAAATTTGAAGGAGAGGTGGCAGAGGCTATGGCAATAACGCTGACAAGGGGCTCGAAAAAGACGCTTCCCCAAATGAAAAAGCTGTGGCTCGAATGCTTCCCCGACGACACCGATTTCGTGTCGGTCTTCTTCAAAAAATTCTACCGCCCGAAAAAGAGCTTCCTTCTTTTCGAAGGAGAAGAGCTCGTCAGTATGCTTTATTATATGGACGTCAAGATGAAATATGACGGAAGAAGAATAAAATGCGCCTACCTTTACGGAGTTGCAACGAAGCTCTCCGAAAGACGGCAGGGGCATTTCAGAAGGCTTCACGACGCCTTTCTTGACGAAATGAAATCGAAGAGCTACGACGCCGTAATGACGATTCCCGAAAACGAGCTTCTTTTCTCGCTCTACAAAGATATGGGCTACACCCTTCCCCTTCGGCGCTGCGAATACGAGCTTACGTCAATGGAGCTCACCCCCGTCGAAAATCTTCGCGAGGTCTGGCTTTATAAAAAGGAGCTTCACAAGAAATGCCGTTCGGGACTGACCGTCCTCGAAAGCGAGGAGCAGTTTTACGAGACGGTAAGAGACCACCGAATTTTCGCCTACGACGGCGGATACCTCGCCTTCTATCCCTCGGGTTCGAAATTTACCCTCTACGGAATTATCTCAAGCGACCCTCTCCACGCTCCCGCCTCCCTCGTTCACTACGAGAGGAGCGCGCTCGTGATGGATATTTCGGGAAAGCTTAATGAGGAAAAAATAGAAAAGGAAAAGCCCATACTTGCATTTTTACTTAGTTAGAAAGAGGTCTTTTGATGTTTGAGGAATATAAATACAAAATAGAACTGCACTGTCATACTGCACCGATGAGCGCCTGCTCGGATATCTCCTCTCCCGAAATGATAAGGTACTACCGAGAGGCAAAATATCAGGGGCTCGTCATAACGAACCACTTCTGCCCCTTCGCATTCAAGAACACGAAAAAGTATGGTAAATATCTCGACGAGATGATGGAGGACTTCGAATTTCTCTGTGACCTCGGAGAGCGCTCGGGCATCAGGGTATACCTCGGCGCAGAGCTGAGATTCCCCGAAAACTACAACGACTATCTACTCTACGGAATAGACGAGGAGTTCTTACGAAACATTCCCCTCGACTGCAACACCCCCAAGACCTTCGCGCCATACCTCAGACGGCACGAGGACGTGATTTTCATTCAGGCGCATCCCTTCCGAAACGGAATGACCCTCTGCGACCCCGAGCTCCTTGACGGAATAGAGGTCTACAACCTTCACCCGAATCACAACTCCCGCGTCGGCTTTGCGGCAAAATACGCCGAGGAGGAGGGCTTCAAGGTATCGACCTGCGGAACAGACTTTCACCACCTCGGTCAGAGCGCCCTTGCGGCACTTCTCACGAAAGAGCTCCCCGAAAACGAAAAGGAGCTTGCAAGATGCATCAGGAACGAGCAAGTGTATAAGGTTGGAAACAGTATTATTTGTTTTAATTAATATTGAAGATTGAATAATGAATAATTTCGGTTGATTTCGCATTCGCGAAATCTTCCATATAACAACAGGGCGAAGAAATTTCTTCGCAAGACGAAGCGCTCGTGAGCGAGTCGAGGAAACCTTACTTCCGTAAGGTGACGAAGACGAGTCGAGCAGTAAGCTAAGTATTGCGGAAAAGTTCAAGCCCCGCTTAAAAGGAGTTATTATGGTATATTTATTCCTCGCAAACGGCTTTGAAGAAATAGAAGCGCTCACACCCGTTGACGTTTTAAGGCGTGTCGGCGTTGAGGTGTTGACGGTTAGCGTCAACGGACAGGACAAGAAAGTTTTGGGTGCTCACGGAATTGAGGTGAAAGCCGACCTTGAGCTTTCGGAATATAAAGAGGACTGTGCGGAAATGCTTATACTGCCCGGAGGCAGTGACGGCACGAAGGGTCTTTTCGAGAGCGAGAGGATGAGAGAAATCATTCTTTCGGCGGCAAAAAGAGGTCTTTATATTGCCGCCATCTGCGCCGCACCTACGATACTCGCAAGGCTTGGACTTCTGACGGGCAAAAAGGCTACCTGCTATCCCAGCCTCACCTCTGTCCTCATTGAAAACGGCGTAAAGTATAAAAACGAAAAAGTCGTCGCCGACGGACGCTTCATCACCTCGATGGGCGCAGGCACAAGCGGTGACTTTGCCTTCACTCTCGTCGAGAAGCTTCTTTCAAAGGACGATGCCGTAAACATCAAGCTCACAATGGTATATTAAAAATTCGGAGATAATATGTATAAAAACACTTTAAGAGAGGAAAAGCGTGCCCTTCGCCGAAAATTCGCGTCGATAAGGCAGGCTATCTCTCCCGAGGAGAGACTTGAAAAATCAAAAGCAATATGCCGTAATTTTCTGTCGTCTATGGCTTACACCCATTCCGACACCGTCCTTCTCTATTATTCTATAAACAACGAGGTGGACACCCACCCTCTCATAGACGAAATTCTTCGTTCGGACAAGCGTCTTGCGCTTCCTGTCTGTCGGGAAAACGGCGAGATGATATTCCGCTACGTCAAGAGCCTCGACGACCTCACCGAAGGCTTCTTCTCGGCACTTGAGCCAAAGGAGACCTGCGAGGAATTCAAGGGCGCAAAGCACGCCGTCTGCGTTATTCCCGCAATAGCCTTCGACAAAAGGGGCTACCGCATCGGCTACGGAAAGGGCTACTACGACAGATATCTCACCGACCCCTCTATCGTCAAGATAGGCTTCGTCTACGACGAGCTTCGGGTGGACAGTCTCCCGAAAGGACGCTTCGACCTCTCCTCCGACCTCGTAATAACCGAAAAGGGAGTGTTCAACACAGGTGAAAAATAAATCTGCACTCACCGTGCCTCTTTTCGTATCTGCCGTCTTTCTTCTGATGGCGATTTCCGAAAAGCTCATTCCCTTTATTGCAAAGGGCGACGTCGTCTTTTCGGCGGCAATAATTGAAATATTCGTTTTCTCACTTCCCGCCGCCTTCTTTTTAAGGCTGAAGGACGAGAGCATTACGTCCTACTCACTTTTAAAGAGAGTGCCTCTTTCGAGTATCCCCTTTGTTCTGTCGAGCTTTCTTACCTTCATTTTCGGCTCGGTAATTATCCTTTATATACAAAGAGCTCTTTTCAGAGCACCTGCCGCCGCCCTCTTAAGCCTCGGCACAGAGGTAAGCGGGGTGAGCATATTCCTTTGCTACGTTTTGATTCCTGCGTTTTTCGAGGAGCTTTTCTTCAGAAGCATTATCCTTTCGGAGTACCGCGAGTTCAGGGCGACCGCCGCCGTACTCACCTCGGCTCTCTTTTTCGCAATGCTTCACTTCTCCTTTTCGGAATTTCTCTTTTATTTCTTCGCAGGAGCACTCCTCGGTCTCGTCACCTACGTGACGGGGTCGGCTATCCCCTCACTCTTTATACATCTTTTCAATAACACCGTCACGGTCTATTACGGAAATGCGCTTTCCGCATTCCTCACCGAGTCGTCAAGCTCGGTCATACTCGCATTTTTACTGGTGGCGGCGTTCCTGGCATCTCTTATATGGATGCTCTACTCCCTTGAGGAGCTTTACTCGAAAAGAAGCGTAATGTACGAAAACGGCACTCTGCCAGGAAGAAAGACGGCGCTTCTCGAAACGGGCAAGAAGGGAAAGCCCTCGGTGAAGGATATATTCCTGTCGCCTTCGTTTTTCCTTACCGTCGCTCTCTTTATACTTATAACCACCAACGTTATCTGAGGAGAACTAAATGGAAGAAAACAAAAACAGTGAAAAGGACGTCAAGATTTACGATACCTCCGACATAATCTTCGAGGGAAGACCGAGAGCAAAGAGGTCTCCCGATATGATGAAGCCGAGGCGGGACATCAAGACCGAAAACGAAAAAACGAGAGTGGATATGCCCACCGTAACCGAGGAGATAATAAGACCCGAGCCATCCCCCTACGACGAGCAGCCTCTTCTCGAGGAGGATGAGCCTATGGGAAAAAGCTATCTTGAAATGCTTGGCAAGGGACTTATATACCTCGTTTTCGTAATTGCCGCCTCTATCATTATAGCCTATTACGGCATAACTATCGCAAACGACGTTTTCGCCTTCGTGAAGGAGGACGAAACGGTTGAGATAACAGTCGAGGAAGGGGACGGCATAAGGGAGATTGCAAAGAAGCTCGACCGAGCGGACGCTATCGACTACCCCTTCGTTTTCAGACTCTATAACTCCTTTAAGAACAGAAACTCCGAAAAGGAGCAGGAGTTCGTCCCCGACACCTACGTCTTTGAAAAAAATCTCAACTACGACGAGCTTATAGCAAAATTTGAAAAATCTGCGCCCGTCAGGGCTATCGTCGATATAACCTTCCCCGAGGGACTGTCGGTTGACGAGATGATAGACCTCTTCCTCGAAAACGGCATCGGCACGAGAGAGGGCTTCGTGGAGGCAGTAAAGAGCTCGCTCATTTACGATATGACCTACCCCTACCTTGTCGCCCTTCAGGAAAAGGAAAAGGAAGGCTTTGAGGACGGAAGGAAATACGCCCTCGAGGGCTACCTCTACCCCGACACCTATCAGTTCTACTCCGACACCTCGGAAATCGATGCGGTGTCGAAGCTGCTTCGTACCTTCAACGTAAGGTTCGAGAAGGAATACTACGCAAGATGCGAGGAGCTCGGGCTTACGGTTGACGAGGTGGTGAATATCGCCTCGATAGTACAGAAGGAAACGAAGTTCAGCAGTGAGTTCCCGATAGTTTCCTCCCTTTACCATAACCGACTCGCCAACCCCGCCTCCTTCCCGAGACTTCAGTGCGACTCCACCTATCTCTACGCCTTCCCCGAAAAGAGAGAAGGACTGACTCTCGACGAAATGAAGTCGTCGAAAAGCCCCTATTCCACCTATTCGCACGACGGACTTCCGCCCTCTGCTATCTGTAACCCCAGCCTCGACGCTATAATCGCCGCCCTCTACCCCAATGCGCAGGACTCAAACGGCGTAAACCGTACCTACTATTATATGTACGCTCGCCCGAACGGCTATCACTACTTTGCGAGAACCGACGCAGAGCATCAGGCGAATATCGCGAAGGCAAAGGCAGAAGGAGGTAACTGATGGAAATCGTAATAATACTTCTCCTTTCAGTAAATATAGCGCTTCTTCTCCTTCTCTTTTTCAAAACGAAAAAGCCCGACAATTCTTCTCTCGAGGAGGCGGTGAGAAGCACCGTTTCGAGCGTCAAGGACATCGGAGAATTACAGTCGAAGATTCTGAAGTCGGAGTTCGAGGGCGCAGAAAAGCGTGACCGAGAGATGAAGGATGCGCTTCTCGAATCTATCAGAACGAGCGACCGACACTCCTCCGAAAGACTCGACGGAATAAACAAAACGCTTGAAGCGAGAGTCAAGGCGATGGAGGACTCGAACTCGAAGAAGCTCGACGAAATGCGTCAGGTGGTTGACGAAAAGCTCCAGAAAACGCTCAACGACAGAATAAGTCAGAGCTTCAAGGAGGTAAGCGAAAGGCTCTCCGAGGTCTACAAGGGACTCGGCGAGATGCAGACTATTGCGACGAGCGTCGGAGACCTCAAAAAGACGCTCTCCAACGTCAAGGCGAGAGGAATACTCGGAGAAATTCAGCTCGGCTCGATACTTGAGGATATGCTCTCCCCCGAGCAGTACGCCACAAACGTCGTCACCGTCGAGGGCTCGAGAGACCCCGTAGAGTTTGCGATAAAGCTACCGGGCAGCGAGAACGGCTCCTTCGTCTATCTTCCCATCGACTCGAAGTTCCCCCTCGATGCGTATTCAGACCTATCTGACGCCTACGACAACGGCGACGCCGAGCTCATTGCTTCGGCGAAAAACGTACTTATAACGAGAATAAAGAAGTTCGCCGACGATATTCATAAGAAATACGTTTCTCCACCCTACACCACCGAGTTTGCAATAATGTTCTTACCTACCGAGGGGCTTTACGCCGAGGTGGTAAGGCTCGGAATGATAGAGGTGCTTCAGGAGAAATATAAGATAACGATAGCAGGCCCCACCACGATGGCGGCGCTACTCAACAGCTTGCAGATGGGCTTTAAAACCCTTGCAATACAAAAGAGGTCGGGCGAGGTTTGGGAAACTCTCGCTCACGTCAAGCGCGAGTTCGGAAAGTTTGAGGAGGTGCTTGAAAAGGCACAAACGAAGCTCAATCAGGCGAACAAGGAGCTTGAAGACCTTGTAGGAACGAGAACGAGGCAGATAAACCGACGCCTGAAGGACGTCGTAACGCTACCCGACTCCTCCGACTCTTTACCCGAATAAACAAACAGCGTATACACGGCAAAATACGCTGAAAAATACACTTGCCGAGAATGGATGTATAATTATGGCTTTTTACTTCAATGAATGTTCTCACACCTTTAACGAATATCTTCTCGTACCGGGATATTCAAGCGCCGAATGCGTTGCCTCCAAGGTATCTCTCAAAACCCCTCTCGTAAAGTTCAAGAAGGGTGAGGAGCCCGCAATCAGCCTCAACATACCTATGACCTCCGCAATAATGCAGGCAGTATCCGACGATAAGCTTGCGGCGGCTCTTGCGAAGGAGGGCGGTATCTCCTTCATCTACGGCTCGCAGACCATCGAGGATCAGGCGGCAATGGTTTCCCGAGTAAAGAACTACAAGGCAGGCTTCGTCGTAAGCGACTCCAATGTCAAGCCCGACGACACTCTCGAAACGGTCGTAGCCCTCACCGCAAAGACGGGACACTCGACTATCGCAGTAACGGAGGACGGAACGCCGAACGGCAAGCTCCTCGGTATCGTTACGGGCCGTGACTACCGTGTTTCCCGTATGGACTTCTCGACTAAAGTAAAGGAATTTATGACTCCCCGTGACGCTCTCATCGTAGCAGGCAAGGATACTACCCTCAAGACCGCAAACGACATCATCTGGGACAACAAGCTCAACTCGCTTCCCATCGTTGACGAAAACGACCGCCTTCTCTATTTCGTTTTCCGTAAGGACTATTCGACGCACAAGGAAAACTCCCTTGAGCTCATCGACTCGAATAAGCGTTATATGGTAGGCGCAGGTATCAATACCCGTGACTACGCAGAGAGAGTTCCCGCACTCGTCGAGGCAGGTGCAGACGTACTCTGTATTGACTCGTCGGAGGGCTTCACCGAATGGCAGTCGAGAACGATCGCATTTATCCGTGAGAAGTACGGCGACACCGTTAAGGTAGGTGCAGGCAACGTCGTTGACAGAGACGGCTTTATGTTCCTTGCAGAAGCGGGTGCCGACTTTATAAAGATTGGTATCGGCGGCGGCTCTATCTGTATCACCCGTGAACAGAAGGGTATCGGCAGAGGTCAGGCAACTGCGGTAATCGAGGTTGCGGCGGCAAGAGACGAGTACTTTGAGAAGACGGGGATCTACATTCCCATCTGCTCTGACGGCGGTATCGTTTACGACCACCATATCACCCTCGCACTCGCTATGGGCGCAGACTTCGTAATGCTCGGCAGATACTTCGCACGCTTCGACGAAAGCCCCACGAATAAGCTCAACATCAACGGCAACTACGTCAAGGAGTACTGGGGAGAAGGCTCGAACAGAGCAAGAAACTGGCAGAGATACGATATGGGAGGCGACAAGAAGCTGTCCTTCGAGGAAGGCGTTGACTCCTACGTTCCCTATGCAGGCTCTCTCAAGGACAACGTGACTATGACGCTTAACAAGGTCAAGTCCACTATGTGTAACTGCGGAAGCCTCAATATCCCCGACTTCCAGAAGAACGCCAAGCTCACCCTCGTTTCCTCAACGAGTATCATTGAGGGCGGCGCACACGACGTAATCTTGAAGGAAAGCTCAACGAAGGTTATCAAGTAAACGACAAAAGGGCTGTAAAAGTATTTACAGCCCTTTTTTAAAGAAGAAATAAGAAAGAATAAATAATAAAAATGGTTGATTTCGCTCTTGCGAAATCTTCCTTAATTTTCAATATCACATAGGGCGCGTAAATTTTTCGCAAGACGAAGCGCTCGCGAGCGAGTCGAGGAAACCTTACTTTCCGTAAGGTGACGAGGACGAGTCGAGCATTAAGCTAAGTATTGCGGAAAATTTAAAGCCCTCATACGTTCAGGTAATAAACAATGTTAAAAAATATTTTCACCACCCCCCTTCCAACAGGCGTTCTTTTGAAAAAGGGGCTTTCCGCGCTTTTCAGAGTGATAGGATATCTTGCGCTCCTTGTCTTTCCGTTTTTCTGTTATATCGCATTTGAATTTGTGCATTTTGCGAGCAAGACGAGATTCTTTACCTTTATGACCGAAAAGACCTCTACCGTCCTTTTCGGACTGTCGGCGGTATATATCCTTTTCGGGATACTCCTTTTACTTTTGAAGAAGGGGTGGCTTGCATCGGCAGTATTCGCCGTCATTACCATTCTTATAACGCTCTCGAACTTTTTTAAGTTTCAGCTTACGGGCGACTACCTATACCCTTGGGATATTGTGTCAAACGTCGGCAAAATGGGCGAGCTCTCGGAGTTTGCCACCGTGCCCGTGCCCTTCTGGGATATAGTGCTTTATATAGGGCTTATATTCCTTGTCGCAGTTATGTTCTTCACGAAGCCCGAAGTACCCCTTCGCTTTTATATAAGACTGCCGATAGCGGTAGCGGCGGCGCTTCTTATCTATTTCGGCGTCAACACGCCTGCAAAGGCAACGAAGCTTTTAAACGACCACGACCTTCAGCTTGAGGATATGGCGCTTCAGGTGTCGAACTACTCCGAAAACGGCTTTACGGGAGCGTTTATTATAAACCTTCTGTCGAGCGAAGTAGAAGCTCCCGAGAACTATTCGAGGGAGTATATAGATACCCTTTTTGCAAATTGTCCCGAGAAAAAAAACGATGACTTTTCAAAGCCCGATATAATACTTATTTTAAGCGAGTCCTTCTGGGACCCGACGCTGCTGCCGAACGTAGAGTTTTCACGAGACCCGATTACAAACTTCCGTGAAATTGCCTCCCGTGACGGCGCTATAAGCGGTCAGTTTTTCTCTACCGCCTTCGGCGGAGGAACGGTAAGACCCGAATTCGAGGTACTGACAGGGCTCACCACCGACGGTCTTCCGGGCGGAAGCATTCCCTATCAGTACGTAAAGAAGGACTGTGAAAGCTACGTTTCGATATACCGAGACCTCGGCTACAGAACGCTTGCCATTCACCCCTACACCTCGAGCTTCTATATGAGAAAAGAGGCGTACCCCCTCATCGGCTTCGAGGAGCTTTACTTCGAGGACTCTCTCTACGCCCTGAAAAACGTGCCACTTCATATCTCGGGAAAGCATATCTCCGACTCCTCGTTTGTTGACTATATCGAGTATTATATGTCACAAAGCGACGAGCCTACCTTCGTTTTTGGCATCAGTATGGAAAACCATCAGCCCTATAAGGACAAGTTCTCGGCGTTCGATATAAAGGTAACCTCGGAGGTGCTGTCGGAAGGTAACCTTCACGACACGCAGAACTTCACGCAGGGAGCATACGAGGCAGACCTTGCCCTCAAAAAGCTCGTCGATTTTATTGACTCACGGGAGCGTGACACCGTCCTCGTTTACTTCGGAGACCACCTTCCTACCCTCGGCGCAAACTACGCTACCTACAACGAAAGCGGTATGATAGACCTCGACGGTATGACGGGAGAGATGAACGAGCGCCTTCGTGCTACCCCCTTCCTTATATATTCAAACTTCGAGCTCGAAGAGAGCGAAATGCTCACCGAGGGGACTGAAAACAAGATAGCGTCCTATAACCTTTTAAACGCTCTCTCCACCCTCGTTTCCTCCCCCCGAACACCCTTTATGGTGTGGCTCGAGGAATATTACCGTCAGCACCCCTACTACAACAAGACGATGTGGCACGTAAACGCCATCCCCTTCAAATCATTCGTCGAGGACCATAAAATGTTTACCTACGACAGACTTTCAGGGAAAAAATACAGTGAAAAATGAAAAAGACCGTTAAAAGAATAATAATAATATTTGTTTTGGTGCTCCTGCTCTTACCCTTCGGCATCAGCTTTTTCGTGAAGTGTCAAACGAAAGAAAGGATAGTCACGCCCGACGATGCGAAGGAATTTTCCGCCGACGCCATTCTTGTGCTCGGATGCCTCGTAAGAGCCGACGGAACGCCGAGCGGAATGCTGAAGGACAGACTTGACACCGCCCTTGAAATTGAGATAGACGCCCCATTTATTATGTCGGGCGACCACGGAACGAAGGAATACGACGAGGTGAACGCTATGCGCGACTACGCCGTAGATAAAGGGGCAGACAAAAGCCGTATCTTTATGGACCACGCAGGCTTCTCCACCTACGACAGTATCTATCGTGCAAAGGAGATTTTCGGAGCAAAAAAGGTGATAATCATCACCCAGAGCTACCACCTCTACCGAGCACTTTATATTGCAAAAAGCCTCGGTCTTGATGCGGTGGGCGTTCCTGCCGACAAGCACTCCTACAGCGGTCAGAAAGCCCGAGAGGCAAGAGAAATACTTGCCCGCAATAAAGACCTTTTCTACTCGCTCTTCAAACCGAAGCCAAAGTATCTCGGCGAGAAAATTTCACTCTCCTCCGACGCCTCGCTAACGAAAGGATAAAAGAAATAGTATATTTTTCTTAATAGAGATCGACAAAAGGCAGGTAGTTATGCCTGCCTTTTGTCGTATGAGTTTGGATATGTCTATTGTATTTGAACGGTTAAATGCTATGCTCACACTTTGTCATAGATCGATTTTTGTTTTGTTGTCGCAATGACTTGAAATAGATTTAATTATATGGTATAATAGTAAATAAATGTTGATAACATATGTGAGGTATGTATGGATAAAAAATCCATTTCGCTATTCTCTGGTGCAATGGGACTTGATTTGGGCTTAATGCAAGCAGGAATTGATATTAAAATAGGTCAAGACTTTGACAATTCTTGTATACAGACTATGCTTGTAAATGGACATAAAGCCATTGCCGGCGATATTAGAAATATATCCGCAAACTCTCTTTTAGAACAAGCAAATATGAAAATCGGTGAGCCCTTTGTAATTTGTGGAGGACCTCCGTGTCAACCGTTTTCAACGGCAGGAAAACGATTGGGAATAAACGATCCGAGAGGTAGTCTATTCAAAGAGTTTATCCGTATGATTGATGAAATTAGACCTCGCTTTTTTATAATGGAAAATGTAAAAGGTTTAATGAGCTCAATATTAAAGGATGAAAAAGGAAATATAACTAACACGAAAGTGTTAGATGTTATTTTAGAGGAAGTTCAAAAGCTGAATTATAAAACAGTTTATGGGGTTTTAGATGCGGTTAATTATGGTGTACCGCAATTCCGCGAAAGATTTGTTATGATAGGTAGTAGGGATAACGAAAACATCTTTCTCCCTGCCCCAACCCATTTTCGTATACATCAAAATTCTACATATCGTTGGGTTACTCTTGATAACGCAATAAAAGACATTGAAAATTTGGGTGGCGAATGTGCAACATTCAGTGATAATAGGTTACAGTATTTAAAAATGATTCCGGAAGGCGGAAATTGGAAAAATATACCTTCAGAGGTTTTGCCGGAAGCAATGGGTGGGGCATATTCCTCCGGTGGAGGAAAAGTGGGCTTTTATCGTCGCTTGTCTTATTCTCAACCAAGTCCCACGCTTGTAACAAGTCCTGTTCAAAAAGCCACAATGATGTGCCATCCTACCCAAAACAGACCTTTGAGCGTAGCCGAATATGCTCGTATTCAACAATTTCCTGATGAATGGAAATTCGTCGGGACAACGATAGATAAATATCGTCAAATCGGCAATGCCGTTCCTGTTGGTCTTGCCCGTGCAATAGGAGAAACCTTGGTCGCAGCAGCAAACGGAGAGCAAGAAATCATTGTTAAACGGATAAGGGGAACAGGAATACATGATAAAATTCAAGAAGCTATCCGACTTGGAGGAATAAACAAATGTTAAATATAGAACCATTAAACACGAGTTATGATGAAAAAGCCGTTTTTGAGGCAGTTGGTGTAGCACTAACCGATTTTTATACTGCTTTAACAAGGACTCTTGATAATATAGAGGTTGACAAAATACTTAAAAGAAAAAACCCTTATTTGTATCGTGCAAAAGGAATAAATAGCGCAGGACAAATTGTAGAAGGCATTCTATCTGCTTATATATCTTCAAGCGAAGAAACTCTTTTTGGTAATTGTTTCTTTGAACCAATAGCGCTTGTTGTTTCCGGCGGTCAAAAAGCAGTAACAGAAGGCGTTGATATTACAGTTGATAAGAATAATACCATTTACAGCATTGCCGTAAAAAGCGGTACGTCTGTTTTCAATGCCGATAGCAAGAAGCGCCAAGAACAAAATTTTCAATCAGCACAAAAGCGTGCTCAACAAGCTCATAAAGCGTTTATTCCTGTTGTTGGTTACGGTTATGGCAAAAAGAAAACTAAAACAGGGAAAGAAAAGTTTTATCTTGAATTAGCAGGCAAAGATTTTTGGGAATGGCTTACGGGAGACGTT
This sequence comes from Eubacteriales bacterium, assembly GCA_045631145.1. Classification (GTDB taxonomy): domain Bacteria; phylum Bacillota; class Clostridia; order Oscillospirales; family SIG627; genus RGIG6353. The sequence goes on along the minus strand of JAZQUE010000162.1, from coordinate 1,385 downwards.
GATTTCTACACAAAAATTATCTCCTTTATGAGTACCCGTCCCGACGAATACATAAAAGAATTTGAAGAATCTTATGGTAAAGCAGAAAATCGTATGATAAGAGAGTTTACTGTTAAGTATTGCAAAGAAGATGGCTCGATAGATTGGGATACTCTCATTAAGTTTAATAGCGGAAACTGAAAAAACAGCAAGGCATCGAAGGCGTCGCAACATACTATAAATATGATTCAAATTGAAAAGCAAGGAACATTTAAGGCACGAATCGCCAGAAATATTCCTTGCTTTCTTTATTTTATCTCTTGTTCTAAATTATCAAAAAGTTCTGATGAAAAAAGTGTAAAAAATTTTATAATTCAAAGAAGTTAACCCTTTTGAGGTAACCTTTTCAAAAAAATTGTGCTAATATTATTTATAATACAAAAAATTATAAGGAGCAAAAATATGAAGGGTTTACTTGAAGATTTATGGGACAAATATCAATTTGAGAGAACGGAGACGCTTTTGCCACACGAAAAAGAGCGCTTGAAAAGGCTTGACGAAGTAAGAAAAAAAATAAGCCTTTCCCCCGATAGCGAGAAGGCTTTTGAAGATTATCTTGAAATTCTTTCTGATATCAGTGTCGAAAAAAATAAAAACACCTTTTTCGACGGCATTAAATTCGGCGTAGACTTTATCACCGAAACACTTATAACGCCACACAAAAGATAGCTTTTCGGGCGCAAACACCCGTAATCTATTTTGATATCATGATATCATTTTTACATAAAATATGATTATCAGAGGTTTTGTGCTACGGCACAAAACCATTTTTTTCTTTAATTATCGCCCCAAACAAGTTTTTGAAGTACAAAATTAAGGAAGATTTCGCTTCGGCGAAATCAACCATAATTTTGCATTCATCATTCTGCATTCTGCATTCAAAAAAATTGGCAGAGCTTGGCAGAAGGTTGGCGTTGCATGGCAGGGCTTGTCGTGATATAGTATAAATAGAAACAGACGAAGGAAGGAAAAACGATGTTATTAAAATCATATTACGACGACGAATTTATCTTCGAGTTCTTCAAAATGCCCAAAAGCCTCTTTACCGAAAAAGCCCTGCGGGGACTGTCGGCTTCGGCAAAAATACTATATACCGTTATGTTGAACCGTTCCTCGCTATCGCAAAAAAACGGCTGGGAGGACAGAGACGGACACGTTTTTATACGCTACACCGTCAAGGACGTTATGGAGACCCTTTCCTGCAGTAAGCCGACGGCAATAAAAACCCTCGACGAGCTTGAACGTGCAGAGCTCATCGAGAGAGAAAAGACGGGCAAGGGACTTGCCCCCAATTCGGTGAACTGTATTATCTTGGTTTTGCACTCATCCTTGTCGATGGCGTATGT
>JAZQUE010000161.1:0-2314 GCA_045631145.1 Eubacteriales bacterium | reverse complement strand
ATTACCTGCACGTTACTACGCACAATCTTGCCAAGGTAGGTTGTAGACGCTTCGTTAAGAGATACCTCAGGATAGCTTTCCTTTATGAACTCTTCTTGAGCGTAAGCGTCGAAAATCTTAGCTTTCTCGATAAGCTCTTCGAACTGCTCGCCAGTGTATCCGTACTTTACAAAGAAATCCGTAACGTCTTCCTTTTCCTCGTACACGTACTCACCGATGTCGGCAATGTAGACGTGCTTCGTTACAGAATACAGTGCGCTCGCAAGTTTCTTAGCTCCTGCTCTGCCAGGTGCGTCGTTATCGTATACGATGCACACCTGCCTGTCTTTGAAACAGTCCAGCATATGTGTAGGAAGGTTTCTACACCCTCCCAATGAGATAGCGTTGAAGCCGTGAGTTCTTGCTATGGCCATATCCTTTTCGCCTTCGCAAATGATTGTGAGAGACGTATCGGGTTCCCAAAGATGGTACGGAAGGATAAGCCCTGCGGGGGCTCCTGACTTCGACGTGCTTTTAGGTTTTACGAGAGGGTCTGCCGTATAGGTCCTCAAATCGAGGACACGGTCTTTCATAATAATAGGGAATACCAGTCTGGAAGAAGTTTTACTGGGAGCTATTGTAAGGTCTCCAGTATCTTCATCCATTTTGGAAAATACTTCAGAGCCTACCTTAAGGTCTTCGAGAATGCGCTCGGTTACGCCAAGCTTTCTAAGCTCAAGGTAGGTATAATTAACTTTATACTCTTCACCAGACCTTGCAAATCTTTCATAATCTACAATACTGTCTGACTTGAAGAGAGCTTCTTTAAACGAACTCGTTTGGCCTCTTCCGATTCCGTAATATCTGCTGATAAAATCATTTTCAGTTCCGTGTGCTCCGCACCCGAAACAGTGGAAAATTTTTTGCATAGTGTTTATCTGCATTGACGGAGTCGCTTCCGAATGGAATGGGCAGAGAACAGTGTTCTCGCCCATTACCAAGTCAGGAAACACGAGGTCAAATGCGGTTGCGCCTGTACCGTATTCAACCATAGTTCACCTCTTAAAACGGAAGGTCTACGTCGTCAACGTCTGCGATAGGGGAGAAGTCGACGCTTGCAGTCTCATCGGGGAAGTCCGAGAGTCTGGGAGTCTTGGGAAGAATCTCCGTAGGGTTCACATCGAACTCTGCCATAACGTCTTCCGCAGTGGTAGTAGAACTGGGAATAGGCGCCCAGCCCTTGACCTCGTTGTACTCGTTACCGTTGTAGGTTCTGATACCTACTTCGAGCATAACGAACTTACCCTTTGCCTGACGGATACCGTAATCGTAAAGCTCTTTAGCAGTCTCAAACTCTCTGTTGAGGTCTGCTCCGATTGCGGTAAGGAAAGGCTTAAGTCTGAATGCGAATGCCTTTTCGTAAATTGTATCGATGATGGTGCGCTTTGCGTAAGGTCCGTCTGCGATAGCGTAGTGTACTTCCATATTGTACGAAGTAGACTTGTCAGACGATGCCTTGAACTTAATCTCCGTTACCTGTGCTTTGTAGGTGCTTACAGGAACTACGTTGCTGCACACCTTCTTAAAACTGAATCCCATAATAAAATTCCTTTCAATTATTTAAATATTTGACTAGCGCGAGAATACTTTCGTATTCGAGACCTTTAAGGTACTCTTCGGTTATTTCGATTTTCTTTGCGTCTTCGAAATATTTAACCTTCGAGGATTTGTGACGTTTTTCGTCAAGAATGAATGAAATGAGTTTACTACGCTTACGTTCGGATATCTCCTCAAGAGACAGCCCTTCGGAAACGAGTTTTGCTAAGAACTTACCGTCTTCGACTGTGATTGGCGCTTCGGGATTGTCGCTTGTAGCTCTTATCTCCGCATATCCTATGCGGTCTTTAACGATTTCGACGTTATGGGTTTCCTTGTCCAAGGAGAGTACGGAATCGAATTCGTACCGAACGTCTGCTTGCATATCTTCCTTAAGGCCTACCGCCTTAGGAACATTCTTGCCTCGCGCATTCGTTTCGATTACGTATTCGGTTTTAGCTCTGAAGCACATTATAATATGTGCGTTAGAGTTGGTCATAAGATTTTTAAGAATATTCTTCTTATTTATAATCTCTTTCTCCGACCAAGCCCCGTACATCTTCTTGGCGTCGCCAAGCTTAACGTCAAGTTCAGCAACGTTCTCCAGGATTCCTTGGTATCCTGACCAAAATGCAGTGTAGGAATCTACAATAATAATCTTTTTATTACGTTTATTGATTGCAAAATCTACAAGCTCTGCAAGTCGGTAGATGTCATACGGTGGCTCGAACGCATAAAG
>JAZQUE010000160.1:0-2060 GCA_045631145.1 Eubacteriales bacterium | reverse complement strand
CACAGCCACCTTTTTTGACGTATTCTGGGTCTCCGACTCGGCGTCGGGTGAGCTTTCGGAGACGGGGCTCGATTACAGAGTGCTGAATTTCGGCGATATGAATTTTGAACGGCTCAGCTTCAGGACGGCAAATGCCCCCGTAAGACTGTCAAAAAGACTGAAGCTCAAGCGTGCAGACGGCATAAAGCTTATTATAAAAAACAATTCCGACGGCAGAGACTTCCACCTTACCGCCCTTTCGGTAAGCGGAAGAATTACCGATACGAAATAGAAAGGACAGAAAATGAACGAAAAAACGAAAAAAATTCTGGAGGAGCTTGAGGCTTCTCCCGAGGAGCTCGACCGAAAAGAGCTCGAGAACTTTCGCCGTGAAAGAGATATAAAGAAAAATCTCGAGGGCGAGCTTGAGCTTCTTTTCGAGGTATTTCCCGAGCTCGATATCGACTCCATTCCCGACACTCTCTTTGAGAAGTGCCCCGACGGCAAGGGACTTGCCGCCGAGTACGCTCTTATGACGCTCGTCGAAAAAAAGAGAAGCGAGGAGAAGAAGGAAAAGGAGCTCGAGAACGAAAAGGCTGCCGTGCCCGAGGTAAAGGGAGTGGCAGAGGAGGCTTATTTTTCTCCCGAGGACGTGAGAAAAATGAGTGAAAGTGAAATTAAAAAGAACTACAAAACCATTATGAAGTCCATGGAGAAATGGAACTAAATTAAAGAAAGGAATTACGGCAAAGCCGTAAGAAAGGTAAAAAATATGGCAATTACAAATTTCATTCCCACAGTATGGAGCGAGGCACTCTACGAGGAGCTTCAGAAGAACTACGTCGGCGTCAAGCTCTCGTCAAGAGAGTTTGAGGGCGAAATCAAGACTCAGGGCGACAGAGTAAAGATAAACGGACTCGGCCCCGTTACAGTATTCAACTACACCAAGAATACCAATATGCCTGCTCCCGAGGTGCTCTCGGATAACACCAGAACCCTCGTTATCGATCAGGCGAAGGGCTTCAACTTCTGCATCGACGCAATCGACGACGTGCAGTCCTCTCCGAAGCTCGTTCAGGCGGCTATGAAGAAGGCGGCAGACGCTCTTTCCGACGTTGCCGACCAGTACATCTATTCTCTTTACGACGAGAACGTCACCGCTATGGTAAGACAGGACGTCACCGCCGAAACGATAGTTGAGGCAATCAGTACCGCAAGAAGAGTGCTTATGGAGCATAACGTACCGAACTCCGCAACCATCTCTCTCGAGGTACCCCCTGCAATCGAACAGCTTCTCGTTATGGCAAACGTCCTTACCGACACCCATAACTCGAACGCTCTCTCGAAGGGCTACGTCGGCAAGATGTTCGGCTTCGATATCTACGTTACCAACAACATTCAGAAGGCGGAGGACGGCTTTTACAGATGTATCGCCCGTACCGAGCGTGCAATCGCCTTTGCCGAGCAGATAAACTCTATCAAGCCCTACGAGCCCGAGCTCAGAAACGGCACCGCAGTAAAGGGACTTCACCTCTACGGCGCAAAGATAGTTTATCCCAAGGAAATGGTATATATCGATCTTGCTCTTCCTGAGGAATAATATTATATCCCCTCCCTCTTTTGAGGGAGGGGAATAAAAAAGGAGGGTATTTATGAAAATTACAGCTTTAACGGGCGACGTTATGAACGTGTCGAAGCTTCCCGACCGCCCGAGCGTTGAAAACGGATATACGCCGAAGGGCGTGAAGGAGACCTTCGACAAGGCGGGGCAGGATATAAAGACCTATATCAATACCACGCTTATCGAGGAGCTTCAGTCGAAGGAGGAGGGGGCAAGCGGTGCCGACAGAATAGGCTCTGCGCCGATTGATACCCTGACGGGAGAGACCGTTCAGGAAAAGCTCCATAGCCTTTCGGAAAGGCTTAACGGACTTGCAAACGGCACTATTCCCGACGGCTCGATTACTCCCGATAAGTTCTCGCCCGAGATTTCGGCATTCCTCACCTCTGCCTCGGTGAGAAATAAGCTCTTCCCCGATAGCGGAAGCTTTAGTATCGAGAGAGGGGGAGTATATAAGATT
>JAZQUE010000159.1:0-4098 GCA_045631145.1 Eubacteriales bacterium | reverse complement strand
CAATCGCCCAAACGAACAAAGGAAAGTCCGTATCGCAATGATAGGAAAGGAATTTCTTGCATCAATCCTTCCATAATCTCTTTCTTCGTTATCGGCTGGATTTCCCAAACACTATCAATAATCGGTTGATTGTTTGTTCTTTCTCGTTGCGGGTATGCCTTAAAATGTCGCAATAATCGCAATGCGGATGAACGGGTAAAAGTGGTGAAATAATTAAAAAAGCGGCAGATTTAACTTCTGATAAAGATGGGTTTGGATGCGCTAAGTTTGTAGTCTTTTGTAATGCCGTCGAGGACAATCCTTTTATGGCAGGCGCATTTCACGGAATAGGTGAGGGAGATACCGTTATCAACGTTGGTGTATCCGGCCCCGGTGTGGTTCATCATGCCCTTAAAAACATTCCCGATGCCGATATAACCGAGGTTGCCGAGGTTATTAAAAAGACAGCATTTAAAATCACGAGAGTCGGTCAGCTTATTGCAAAGGAAGCAGCAAAGCGCCTTGATGCAGAATTCGGTATAGTCGACCTCTCTCTTGCTCCTACTCCCGTTATAGGAGATAGCGTAGGTCACGTTCTTGAAGAAATGGGAATTGAAACCGTTGGAGGACACGGAACAACCGCAGCTCTCGCCATACTTAACGATGCCGTTAAAAAGGGCGGTACGATGGCAAGTCCTCGTGTAGGAGGTCTTTCGGGCGCATTTATTCCTGTTAGTGAAGATATAGGAATGATAGAAAGCGCGGCAAGCGAAATACTCACACTCAGTAAGCTTGAAGCGATGACCGCAGTTTGCAGCGTCGGTATAGATATGGTTGCAGTTCCCGGTGATACTTCGGCGTCAACGATATCGGCTATGATTGCCGATGAGATGGCAATAGGAATGGTTAACAGTAAAACTACGGCAGTAAGAGTTATTCCCGTACCCGGTAAAACGGTCGGCGATTACGTAGAATTTGGAGGACTTCTCGGAAGAGCTCCGATAATGCCCGTTATGAATGTTTCGGTGGAAAAATTTATTAATCGTGGCGGAAAGATTCCTGCTCCGATTCACGGCAATAAAAATTAAAAAATAGAGGCTTAGCCTCTATTTTTTATTGCTCTTTTGAGCTTGTCTCCGATGAACCATAATATAAAAGGAATGGTGTAGCAAGAAATCACACGTGCCAAAATAAGCGTTCCTATGTCTTTGATGCCTAAATTTTGAAGTACTGTTGTTGTAAATTGCAGTACGAGGCAGTGAGATAAAAAGACAGAGAAGGACGATTTGTGAATAAATGAAAGGAGATTTTTGAGCAGTTTTAAATTAGATCTTTCTATTAGAACACACAAAGTGAGCAGTACGAAAATTGTAAGAATGTCGGTGAAAAACTTCAGAGAGTCACCGTCAAATATATAAAGCCACTTTGAATACTGCCACCATAAGAGATACGTTACGGCGATGATGGGAACGAACGAGAAAAGTATAGATATCTTGTATTTCATCAAGGACTCTTTTATTTTATCGTAATGACGACCAACGTAAAGACCGATTACCCAAAAAACAAGGTAGGTGACAAACAGTCTCGAACGGTGTTCGAAGGATATTCCAAGGTGCGAAATCAGTCCGTCAAATTTGTACATAAATACAGTTATAAGTCCCGATGTCGTAACAGATATATAGAAGGGAACTTTCTTAACCATTAATTTCCATAACGGTAATAGCAAATAAAACTGCATAACGATTATAACGTAATAAAACTGTGCGGAAAGGTCACCGACAAGAATGTACTTTAAAAGAGCTGAAAAGCTTTTTTCTACCCAACCGAGCTTCAAAAAGTATAAATAATATACTATTACCCATAAGCAATACGGTAAAAATATTTTCAGAATTCTTCTTACAATATAAGAAAAATAGTTTTCACTTTCTTCGGACTCGAAAGAAAAAGCCATTTTAACCGCACCACTGAATAAGAAAGCGGGAACGACGTACGCCGCTATTCTCCAAGGAAGATAAATAATAAATAGCTGTAAAGAATCTCTTTCGAGAGAGGTAATGCCAATAGAGAGAACGTGTACGAGAATTACTGAGAGACACGATACAGCGTTGAAATAATTGAGCTCCTTTGAATATTTTTTCACGTATTTTTACCTCCGTTAAATTTCGTTTTCGAAGAAAACCTCGTCTACCTTAAAGGTTTTTCCGTATAGATAATGAAGAAGATTGCTTTCATCTTTTGGACAAAATTCAACCATATAAGAATAAAGCGCCTGAAACTTGTAGCCGTGCTTCTTGTCGTCTCTGTTTTTTCCATATTTTCCGTCACCGACAAGCGGATGCCCCATATGTGAAAACTGCGCTCTGATTTGATGAGTCCGTCCCGTTACGAGAGTAACTTCGACAAGTGATAGATTGCGCCTAGAATCTTCTTTCTTTACACTATAATACGATTCGGCTGTCAGTCCGCCGGGAACGGGAGCTTCAAACACCGATACAGTGTTTGAGTCCCCGTCCTTTAAGAGAAAATTTTTAATGTGTCCTTTTTTGTTTTTTAAAATACCGTGAACGAGTGCAAGATATTTTTTTGATACCTCGTTATTCTTTATCATTTCGTTTACGGAGCGTAGCGCTTCGGCATTTTTTGCACAGATTACAATACCGCCTGTGTTTCTGTCAATTCTGTTACAAAGAGACGGGACGAAGCTTCGTTCTTCCTCGGGGGTGTATTCACCCTTCTTGTAAAGGTACGCCTTGACTTTATCAATGAGCGTACCGTTTTTTTCTTTTTCGTCTGAGTGTACAATAACGCCGGGCTTTTTGTCAACTAAAATGATGTTTTCGTCTTCAAAAACTATATTAAGCCGAGGGTTGAGCTTCATAAAAGAGAAATCGTTTTCTTTTTCGAAAAATTCATCCCTGATATAAAACTCAATAACGTCACCCTCGTTAAGCCGAGTATTCTGCTCGGCTTTTTTATGATTAATTTTTATCCGTTTTTCTCTTATGTATTTGTACATAAGAGATTGAGGAAGAAGGGGGAGAGACTTGGAAATATATTTGTCGAGCCTTTGCCCCGCATCATTTTTTTTGATAATAAAAGATTTAATAAAGCTTCCTCCTTATTTTACAAACGCTTCAAGTCGGTTGATTTTAAAGCCCTTTGCAATAAAGTTTCTTTCGTATTCTGTTTTTACGTTGTCATATTCGAGCTCTTCTGTTTTAAGATCGAAGGTTACGTTTTCAAGTCTATAACCGTTTTCCTTGAAAGATTCAAGAGAATAATCAAATAAATCTCTATTGTCCGTTTTGAAATGTATAGAGCCGTCAGATGTAAGAAGCTCTTTGAAAATATCAAGAAACAGAGAGCTTGTCAATCGTCTTTTTGCGTGCCTTTTTTTAGGCCAAGGGTCAGGGAAGTTTATGTATATAGTGTCAAAAAAGTGACTTGGGAATACTTCGGTAAGTATTGCCGCATCGCAGTTGATAAAGCGAACGTTACGAAGCTCTGCTTTTTTTACTTTTTCAAGCGCTAAAACGATTATATCTGTTGCCTTTTCGATAGCGATAAAGTTTACGTTCTGATTTTTCTCGGCCATTCCTTTTACGAAATCGCCTTTACCGCATCCTATTTCCAAACGAATGGGATTATCGTTTCCGAAAACCTCCTGCCATTTATTTTTGAGGTCAGCGGGCGCTGATATAAAGAGTTCTCCGCAGGCATCTATTCTTTCGGGTGTGTTTTTTCTTTTTCTTGCTCTCAATTTTTTGTTCTCCGTATAGTTTTTTATTATTATATTACTTTTTTCTCTTTTTCGCAAGAGGTTTTCGAATAACACTGAAAATAAGAGTCAAAAATTATTCAAAGGAGAGAGGAAAATGTTAAAATTATCAAAAAAATCTACCGAGCTTTTAGAGCTTTCTAAAATGATTTCGTTAAATCTCGGTCATAGCTTTATAGGAAGTGAGCACCTATTGCTTGCTTTTTTTGCTAAAAATTCTACCAGAGAGCTTTTTTTGTCTTTTTGCACCAAAGATATTAAACTGCTTTATTCCGACGTTATGTCGGAGATAATCAAAATGAGAGGGAGAAAGTCGGAGGCCAAGCGGTCTTAGGAAGACA
>JAZQUE010000158.1:0-6119 GCA_045631145.1 Eubacteriales bacterium | reverse complement strand
AGTCTCTCGTGATGGAGTAGGTGGGGATGGGGTACTGGAAGCCTCGTCCGTTAGCGTCGCCCTCGATCATAATCTCGATGAACGCCTTGTTTACCATATCCATTTCCTTCTTGCAGTCGCCGTAGGTGAACTCCATTTCCTTACCGCCGACGATAGCCTTCTGATCCTTGAGGTCTGCGGGAACTACCCAGTCGAGCGTGATGTTCGAGAAGGGAGCCTGCGTACCCCAACGGCTGGGAGTGTTAACGCCGTAGATGAAGGACTCGATGCACTTCTTTACCTGATCGTAGGAGAGGTTGTCTACCTTAACGAAGGGTGCAAGATAGGTGTCGAAGGAGGAGAACGCCTGAGCGCCAGCCCACTCGTTCTGCATAATACCGAGGAAGTTTACCATCTGGTTACAGAGGGTTGCAAGGTGGCTTGCGGGAGCCGAGGTAATCTTACCCGGAACACCGCCGAGACCCTCCTTGATAAGCTGTCTGAGCGACCAGCCTGCACAGTAGCCTGTCAGCATCGAGAGGTCGTGAAGGTGAAGGTCTGCGTTTCTGTGCGCGTCGGAAATCTCATCGTCGTAAATCTCCGAGAGCCAGTAGTTAGCGGTGATAGCGCCGCTGTTCGAGAGAATAAGTCCGCCTACCGAGTAGGTAACGGTGGAGTTCTCCTTAACTCGCCAGTCAATCTCCTTAACGTAAGAGTCAACAACGTCCTTGTAGTCAAGGATGGTCGACTTCATATTTCTCATTTTCTCGTGCTGACGGCGGTAGAGAATGTACGCTTTCGCAACGTCGGAGTAGCCCGCCTGAACGAGAACGTTTTCTACACTGTCCTGAATGTCCTCAACTGCAATGAGGTCGTCCTTTATCTTGGACTGGAAATCTGCCGTAACCTTAAGAGCAAGAAAATCTATGACGTCTTTGTTGTACTGAGCGTCCTTCGCTTCAAAGGCGTGCTCAATAGCATTTGAAATTTTCGCAATGTTAAATTCGGTAATCTTACCGTTTCTCTTTTTAACCTGATACATAATATTTCTCCTTAGTTTTTCATCAGTGTACCTATCATATCATATATTACGTCTCTTGTCAACAACATTTTGTGCTTTGTGAAAAAAATCAAGGAGAAAAAACGCAAGATATAGTGTCTATTTTTCTTGTCAATTGTGAGAAAAATAGATTTTTTCGGTCAAATTTCGGCAAAATGAACAAATGCTTTTTGTGATATCTAACTATTAAAAAAATAATGAGGACGATGTGGGCATCGTCCTCTACTTCTTAAAAGAATACGCTTCTTGCCTGCTCTTTAATTTCCTTTGAAGCAACGAAAGGAATTCTCGTGGTGTAGCCGTTCTTTGCGGCAACAATCTTCTTTGTGGGCCATGCGAAGATGTCGCGGTTCCACTCGTTTACGGTGTCGTTGTAGAGCTCTCTTGCGGCGGTTATCTCTCTTTGGAGATACATATTCTGCTGCATAGCGTCCTGAATTTCTCGGTGCGCCTTGAGGTCGGGGTAGTTTTCAAGCGCTACGTTAATGTTTCTCGATACGCTGTCTATCTGTCCGCTTACCTCGTTTCGTTCGTCGTCGCTGCCCGAACGGTATTTCGCAATATTCTCGAAGGTGGTCTTGTCGAGGTCGATAGCCTTGTCGAGAAGCCTTGCGCAGTTCTGGAGAACCACGACTCTCTGCTCGAGGTAGTTGTCTATCTGGGAAGCGTTTCTCTGAATTTTCTGCTGAAGCTGGTCGAAATGCTTTTCGGCGTTTATCTTCATAAATAAGAAGATGAGTCCGGGGATGATACCGCATACCCAAAGCATAATTTCAAATATCTTTGAGCCTGCGCCAACCTCTGCGGGAAGCTTTTTGACGATGACGTTCGTGTCAAGTCCTTCCTCTCGTACGGTGGGGTTGAGTTCGTCAAGTTGATTTGCCATTTTATTTTCCTCCTAATTAAATATACATAAACCGTTCTGACTTGCGAAGACGTTTTCGTTTTTCGCTTTTTCCGTAGCTCCCACAAAGAAGCTCTTGTGCTCCTCGAGGGGAATATACTCGTCCCAAGGAACCGGAACGCTGTGGAAGCGTCCGTCTCCACCGAAGACGGTAACGAAGTCGGTTCTCTTTTCGATATCGTAGGAATACGCCGAAACCTCGGTCTCGTCAATGCCGTTCTCCGAGCCGACGAAGGACGACTTGAGAATAGCCTCGGTCTTGGTGTCGGGGTGTACGACGTGGCGGGAGCTTATCGCATTTGCAAGAGACTCGCACTCCTTGAGGGAATAGAGCTGGCTCGAGCTCGGAATGGGCTTGAGGGAGTGAACGGGTCTTTCCTGATAGATGGGAATTGCGAGTATCGGGGCGAGGTCGAAGTAGACCGCCCTGAAGAACTCGGCGTTCTTGAGGCTGAAGTTTTCCCTTATTATATCAAAGGAATAGGAAATATAAGCACCTGCGGGGAGAAAGAGACCTCTGCCCTGACTGTGCTTCGAGATTATCTTGTTGGTGCGCCGTCTTTTTATGAAATGGAAGTCGTCGCCATAGCCCTCTTTTGACAGAAGAAGGTCAACCATATTCGTCTGGGCGAGGGGAGTAAAGAGGGTGCGGAACTGAACCTCGTCGCTTCTGTCGAGGGCATCGAAGAGCACCTCGAAGTCGGTGTTCGACATACTCGTGAAGCTCGAGCCTCTCTTTATCGCCTTGTCGGTCTTGCGCTTGAGCCTTTTCTCGCCACGCTTGACGTAGCGGTCAATCTCTCTTTCGCTCATTTTGTCGAGGTGGGTGGCGTCTCTCGTGAAGGAGAGGTCGGGCGCACCCTGCGCACAGTAGTTTAAAACCACCTGCGTCGAGTAGAAGGGCTTCGGCTTCTCGACGGTGGCGTGGAGAGTCTCAGACCTCCTGCGAGTTCGCAGCTTACCGTTTGAGTCGCGGTAGGTTTCTGACCAGTGTATCGTCTTGTAGCCGTGATAGATTTCGGTTCCAAGCCTATGTACGAGCTTATTTTCGAATAAAAACGGGTTTTCGTTATAGCTTCCCGAAAGCACCGAAAGGGTGGACTCGTCGAGGCTTTCGGAGTCGGAGAAGTCGTAGTTCAGCTTCATATCGGCTTCCTTCTTCACCGAAAAATGCTCGTCGAAGTCGATGAGAGGTACGGTCTCGTCAATGAGTCGGAGAGCGTCCTTGTCGGTGAAAAGACTATTGAGGGGAAGCATCTGACGCTCGGCTTCCCGCAGGAGCTCTTCGGCTTTTTTGTCGGAAGCCCCAATCTCCTCTCGGAGTGCCTTGATTTTCGGCGTGGTTTTTAATACGACGAGGGGAATGAGAATGAGGGTAATACACATAAGCACCCGCAAAAACCTCAATAGGCTCAGCTTTTTTCGGAGCGCCGAAATGCTTTCGGTAAGCTCGTTGTAGCTTGCCACCGTTTTTCTGTTTTCCTCGACGTCAACTCCCGAGCGCTCGACGAGCTTTTCGAAGAAAGCACTCGTCCTGTCACGGTGAAGCTCACGAAGCTTTTTCGAGTATTCCTCCAAAGGACTGAATATAACTGAATTCACCGTTTCACCTCCACGTCTACATAATACAACATTTTTCGCTCAATGTAAAGACCTTCCCCTCATTTTAGAAGGGGAAGGTCGGTATAAAGTTATTTGATTTCAAAATAAAACAAGCGAAACGTATAAGTTATGCAAAACAGCTACTTAAGCTTTCGGCTTTAGATATATTTTATGTTGGAAAAATCTATAAAGGCATATTGTGGATACCACTCCGAAAATATTCTTTCCTTGCTTTTTGTGTTTACCCAACAATTATGAACGGTTTTTGAGAATCAAAAGTAATCTATTAATTATCTTTAGATATACGCTTTACGAGTTCTTTAATCGGCGCATCGTCCTTGATAAACTCGTGCACACCGTCAAAGGTAATAAAGGAAACCCAGTCGGTTCCGACTTTTTCGCACATTTTTTGAAGTCTCTCGAAGGAAGCCTCGCCATATTTAACGTCGAAAATCTCGTCGCTTTTTCCCACCGCGATACATAAATGGCGGGGATAAGTCATACAGGCAATCTCGGCATCGTCAAATTTCGAGGCGGAGTTGAACCACGTCCAGTCGCTCCAGGTGACATTGTCTCTTGAGTTGAAAAAGGAAGATGAAAGAGCAGCCTTTATTCTCGTATCGAGCGCCGAAAGAAACAGGGTGTAGAAGCCGCCGTAGGACATTCCCACCATTCCGAAGACGGAAACGTTTTCTTTTGTTTCAAAGTAATCTAAAATTCTCTGCATTCCAAAAAGCTCAAGCGCAGTAATAGAGCCGCCCACGTGCTTGAGACGCATATCAATATTTGCCCTGTCGAAGGGGAGGTCGTATTTTTCGTTGTCCCATAAAAGTAATTGTGGCGCAAAGACGTGAACACCGCAGGCGAGAACTCTTTCGAGCATATCGTTGTAGTTGCCTGTGATTCCGTCGTAAAAGCCCGAAACAAGCTCGGGTGTTCCGAGTCCGCCGTGTTGAACGAGAACGAGAGGTCTTTTTTCTTTTTCCGACACTTCAAAATAGAGTCCCGACATTTCAACTCCCGAAACTATTTCAAACACCATTCGGTATACAGTTACACCGTTTTCCTCCGAAAGCCTTGTCGCCTTCGCCGAGGGAAGTCCTTCCCCCGAGTAGTCTATAAGCGGCCAGCCTAACATTTCCTTTAGGTCGTCGCGGTATTTTTCGGTATTTGTAAAAATATCTTTGCAGTATTCAGCCCTTTTTTGAGAAAGCTTCTCTTTGCGCTCGAGAATAACCGTCTCTATCCCCGAGAGATACTTTTTCTTGTTCTCTTTTGTTACCTCTGTGGTCTCTCTGTAGTTTATCATAAACTGCACCGCCTTTCTTTACAAAGTATAGCATAAAGCCTTTGTTATTTCAAGTAAAATCTTCTACTTTGCCCCAAAGCTTTAAAACGCAGCTCGAATGTTTAGTGAAGCTTGGCTTCGCATAGTGATGTTGCTCGCAGTGATGTGATGTTTGCCCACTTCGCCGCAAGGCGAAACTTCACTCACACAGTGAACATCACTGCCGCAGGCTTCATTACTTGCCCGTTAGGGCAAACGTCGTTGAAAAAAGCACTGCTTTCGCAGTGCTTTTAGACTGAGATTTCAGTTTGGCTTATATGTTATATATTTTTTAAGGTTTTGCAGCTTGCAATTAGCATTCGTCTTAATCTTCCGCAAAGGTTTCTGTTCTTTTTATACTCATCTTCATCAATAGCATTTGTTTCAAGCAGAAGCTTTAACCACCCTTCCGTTTCACTACATTCTTTGAGAGCTATTTCAAACTTAGAAAGCATATCAGCCTTGCTCTGTCCGTACTGAGCTTCACGGATATTTGCATAAACGCTACTTGAACTTTTGCGAATTTGGAACGCCGTGTTTGACGGCATTTTTGTGTTTTGGCATAAAAGTTCCACCGCTGTTGCAAGTTGTTCTGAATATATGAGCAAATGGTTCTTAGTCATACTTTCACTTCCTTTGAGTAGATTATATCTCAATTTTAATTAAAAATCAAGGCGAAAGCCTTGTATATCATCAACACGAAGTGTTGTATATCATCAACGGTGAAACCGTTGCATATCATCAAGCCGACAGTTTTTTGATACACACCTGAAGGTGTGATGATATACAGTCCTATCGGACTGATGAGATGCAAAAACGGCTTGCCGTTTTTGATGATATACCAAGCCTGTCGGCTTGGATAAAAAAATACACACTCAAAAGAGTGTGTATTTTTTGGCTCCCCCTGCTGGGCTCGAACCAGCGACATCATGATTAACAGTCATGCGCTCTACCGACTGAGCTAAGGAGGAATATAAAAGTCAGCGACGACCTATCTTCCCGGGCAGCTTCCCGCCAAGTATTGTCGGCATAGTTGAGCTTAACTACCGTGTTCGGAATGGGAACGGGTGTACCCTCAACAACAAAGTCACTGACTATCTCTCGCTTTTCGCGAGCGCCTTTCTCAAGGCTCAATCATTATAGCACAGTGTTCCCAAAAATGCAATAGTTTTTTCAAAAAAAAATAAAAAAATTTTTAAAAGCTTAAAAATGCCTTGTTTTAAGGGTTAATTTAAGGCGTCGGGTGA
>JAZQUE010000157.1:0-5192 GCA_045631145.1 Eubacteriales bacterium | reverse complement strand
GGAGCTTTCCGATAGTTGCAAGAGACCTCTCAAAAGACTACGACATCCTGAACTCGACGAGTCTTACTCCCGATGAGGAGGAGCTTTTGAAAAGAGCTCTTCCCTACCCTTACAAAGAGGGAGTTCCTCTCGTTCTGGTGGTACATACGCACGCTACCGAAAGCTACGCCGACGAAGGCGAGTCCTTCGAGACACCCGACGAAAAGGGTAACTACGGCTTTTACACGAGGGATAGCGAAACCCGTTCAAGTGATACCGAAAAAAACATCGTAGCGGTAGGAGAGGTTTTCTCTGCTGTACTGTCGGAAAACGGCATTGGCGTAATACAATGCAGGACTCTCAACGACGAGGGAGATTACAACAACGCTTACTCCAATTCCCGTAAAGAGATACTCAAATATCTTGAAAAATATCCTTCCATTAAATATATAATAGATATACACCGAGATTCTCTCGTTGCAAACGACGGCAAAAAGACGAAGACGCTTGCCTCCCTCGACGAGCCTTGCGCGCAGGTAATGTTCGTCAACGGTACAATCTTCGACGGGTGGGAGAACAATCTATCGGTTGCTCTAAAAATAAAAAAAGTGATGGACGAGAAATATCCATCACTTTCAAGGCCTATATATTTAAGAAATTCGAAATACAATCTTGACCTGACGGGAGGAAGCTTACTGCTTGAGATAGGGACCTGCGCCAACACGCTCGACGAAGCGAAGAAGGCAGCAGAGCTTGCGGCAAGGTGCTTTGCCGAGGTGATTAAACAATAAAGTTGACGTCGCCCGTTACGATTCCGACGATACTGTTTATAATTTTTTCGGCACGCTCTTTAAAATTAAGGCTTATTTTTTCGAGATACTGTCTGTTATCCGAATATATACTGAAGGACACGACGTCCTTGTCCTTCGAACGAAGGGAGCAGGTTATGCGCCAACCGCCGTTTTCTTCTTCTATTTTATTGGTATACACCGAGCCGTCCTTTTTAAAGGAAAGAAAGCGCATAAGAGCTCTCATAGTATTTTCTCTTACGTCGGCGAGGAGAACGTCTGCCATATTATCAATGATAATAGTGCCTTTTTCGCTGATTATATAAAATTCTCCGCCTTGCTCTCCCGCATATTCTGCAATAGAACCCGACTCAAGAAGCTCGGCAAAGTTCTCGGCGAAGTCAAAGTGATTAACTGCGCCCTCCCACATAATGACCTCGCTGAGAGTATCGAAGTCTACCTCCTGCCCAAGCTTTTCAAAAAGGCGGAAGAGATACAAAATATAGAGCTTTATCTCGTTTTTTTCTGTGATTAAGGTACGGCGGGGCATAGTTTCCTCCTGAAGTTCTTTTCTTTATTCTAACACAGATATCAAAACTTTTCAAGATATTTTATTTTTATATAAAAATACTTGATTTTTAGTTTTCATTGTGCTAAAATATAGTAAATTATTTTTTGGAGTTACAAATGAAACAGTATTTAAGAGCAGTTGAATACCGATTTTATTACTACTTTACCGCAAATATGAGGTAAGGTTTTTCGGTTGTGCTCTTTTCGGGAAAATTTTCATTGTTCTATTTTCGTCCGAAGCCGACCGGCTTCGGACTGTTTTTTTGTAAAGAAAGGTAATAAAAATGATAGTTATACTTAAACAAAACCCCAACGTCGAGCAGGTAAATCATCTTAAAAGGTGGCTTGAATCGAAAAACGTATCAATTCACGAAAGCGTCGGTGACTCCCACGTTATTCTCGGTCTTATCGGTGATACCTCGAAGCTTGATATTGACCTTATACGAGCGATAGATATAGTTGAAAACGTAAAGAGAATTCAGGAGCCCTACAAAAACGCCAACAGAAAATTCCACGAGGAAGATACTGTAATCGAAGTAGGAAACACCGTTATAGGAGGAGGCTCTCTCACGGTTATGGCGGGTCCTTGCTCGGTTGAGAGTGAGGAGCAGATGATAAGCGTTGCAAGAAGCGTCAAGGAGGCAGGCGCTACCATACTCCGAGGCGGTGCGTTCAAGCCCCGTACCTCTCCCTACTCCTTCCAGGGACTTGGAAAGGAAGGGCTTGAGCTTTTAAAGCTTGCGGGTAAGGAAACAGGACTTCCCATAGTTACAGAGATAATGGAAATCTCACAGCTTCCTCTTTTTGAGGACGTTGATATAATTCAGGTTGGCACGAGAAATATGCAGAACTTCAACCTTCTGCGCGAGCTTGGCCGTCAGGACAAGCCGATACTACTGAAGAGAGGTATGTCGGCGACCTATGAGGAGTGGCTTATGAGCGCCGAATACATTATGGCATCGGGTAACGAAAAGGTTATTCTTTGTGAAAGAGGCATCAGAACCTTTGAAGCCTACACGAGAAACACTCTCGATATCGGTGCAGTTCCCGTTCTCAAAACACTCTCTCACTTCCCCGTTATTATCGACCCCTCTCATGCGACAGGCAAGGCTTCGCTCGTTCCCTCGCTTGCTATGGCGGCGGTTGCGGGAGGTGCAGACGGTGTTATGATAGAGGTGCACAACGACCCCTCTCACGCTTGGTGTGACGGGCCGCAGTCTCTGAACCCTGAAGCATTCCTTAAAATGAACAAAAAGCTTTTAGCACTTCACGGCTTTATGAAAACTCTGGAGGACTGAAATGAACATTCTGACAGTCGGGCTCGGTCTTATGGGCGGGTCTATGGCAAAGGCAATAAAAATCAAGACGGGGCACTCGGTTATAGGCTCGGATATAAGCGCCGAGACGATACTTATGGCAAAGCTTTCGGGTGCTATCGACGAAGAAATGACAAGCGAAAACATTCGTGAGGCGGATATCGTTTTCCTGGCACTTCGTCCTGCGATTGCGATAAAATGGCTTGAAGAAAACGGCAAAAAGCTTTCGAAGGAAGCGGTTGTCGTTGACTTCTGCGGTGTCAAGCGCTCGGTCACGAAAAGGATGCGTGAAATTGCCGACAGAAGCGGTTTCAAATATATCGGCGGTCATCCGATGGCAGGAAAGGAGCGAGGCGGTTTTAAAAACTCATCCCCTGACCTTTACGTCGGTGCTTCGATGATACTTACGCCCGACAGTGCGACGCTTCCCGAGACTCTCGAAATGCTCGCAAGGCTTTTCGACGACGTAGGCTTTTCAAGAGTTGTCTACTCGACCCCCGATGAGCACGACAGAATAATTGCTTACACCTCACAGCTTGCTCATATAGTTTCGAGCGCGTACATAAAGTCGCCCGAGGCACAGAGGCAGAGGGGCTTCTCGGCAGGCTCTTTCAGAGATATGACAAGAGTTGCTTATCTCGACGAGGATATGTGGACCGAGCTTTTTCTCGAGGATGCAGACTATCTTACAAAAGAAGTAAACATTCTTATTGATAATTTAAACGAATACAAAGATGCTCTCGAAAGAGGCGACCGCGAAAAGCTTCACGCTCTTCTGAAGGAAGGACGCGAGTGCAAAATAAAGGCGGGAGGAAACTGATGCAAAGAGTACATATAAACGTCAAAAACGACTACGACGTAATAATAGGAAAAGGACTTTTAAAGAAGGCGGGTGAGATACTGCGCGGCGAAAAGATAGACGGAAAGCTCGCTATCGTCACCGACTCGAACGTTGCGCCTTTATATCTTGAGCCTTTAAAAAAGAGTCTCGAAAATAGCGGTTACGAGGTCATATCCTACGTATTTCCCGCAGGTGAAAAATCGAAAAACATTACTACTCTTTCAGATATTTTAGAGTTTTTTGCCGAGGGCGGTCTTACGAGAAAGGATACCGCTATTGCGCTTGGCGGCGGAGTTACGGGAGATATGACGGGCTTTGCGGCAGGCGTATATATGAGGGGTATTTCCTACGTACAGATACCGACGACTCTTTTGTCGTGTGTGGACTCCTCGGTTGGCGGTAAGACGGCAATCGACCTGAGAAGCGGAAAGAACCTTGCAGGTGTTTTCATTCAGCCGAGGGTGGTTATTGCCGACGTTGATACTCTTGCAACATTGAAGTCTGAAGTCTACTCCGACGGAATGGCAGAGGCGATAAAGACGGCAATTCTCGGCGACCCCGAGCTTTTCGAGGCGCTTGAAGCGGGAGCAGATGACGAATACGTCATCTCAAGATGCGTTTCCTACAAGGGTAAAATTGTAAGCGAGGATGAATTCGAAACGGGAGTGAGGAAGCTACTCAATCTCGGTCATACTCCTGCACACTCGATAGAAAAGCTCTCGGGCTACTCGGTTATGCACGGTCACGCCGTAGCTATAGGACTTGAAATAATGGCGAGGGCTTCGGTGAGAGAAGGACACCTTTCGTCTGACAAAAAAGAAAGGATAACGGCGCTTCTTCTGAAATACGCTCTCCCCCTCTCCACCGAATATACGGCGGAGGAAATGGCGAGAGAGGCGGTTTTCGACAAGAAAAGAGAAAAGAACTCTATCAGTGTAATAAAGATAAGAGATATCGGCGACTGCTTTATAGAAAGCGTCGATACAAATTCAGTAAAGGAACTGTTTGAATAAATGGATATTAAAATAGAACCCTCTCCGATTTCGGGAAAGGTAGAGGCTATTCCATCAAAGTCGGACGCTCACAGAATTTTCATATGTGCGGCTCTTGCCGACAAAGAAACGGTAGTAGCTCTCCCCTCGAGCTCGAAGGACATTGATGCGACGCTCTCGGCGCTCGAGGCAATGGGGACTAAAATAGAGAGAAACGAAAAAGACGTAATCATAACTCCCGCCCCCTTTAAGAAAGAGGCGACAGTAAATGCGAGCGAAAGCGGTTCAACTCTGCGCTTTCTCGTACCCGTAGCGTCGGCGGTAATGAGCGAGGTTCTCTTCGAGGGCAGCGGAAGGCTTCCCGAGAGACCGATAGGTGACCTGCTTGACGCTCTTTCGGCAAACGGAGTAAGCTTTTCTGCACAAAAGCTTCCCTTGAAGAAAACGGGGGTTCTTCGTGCGGGAGTTTACACGCTCCCCGGAAACGTCAGCTCTCAATACGTGACGGGGCTTCTTTTCACCCTTCCCCTTCTTTCGGGTGACAGTAAGATAGTGCTCACGTCAAGACTTGAGTCGGCGGCGTATATCGACATTACGCTTGAGGCTCTAAAGAAATTCGGAATAAAAATCGAAAAGACCGACGACGGCTTTTTTGTTAGAGGTAATCAGAAATACACCTCCCCCTCCTCTCTTACGGTGGACGGAG
>JAZQUE010000156.1:0-3125 GCA_045631145.1 Eubacteriales bacterium | reverse complement strand
AAGAAAATTATACATTTTTTTCTTATTTTTGTCAAGATAGAAAACTAAATGGCCGGTGGAAATTATCTTCCGTCGGTCATTTGTTATTTACCTCTAAAAACCTTTACCGGTTTTATTTTGAAGATGTCTCTTCTTCAAGCGCTTCGATATAAAAGCTTACGGGTCTGAAGCCGTCGTTACAGGAAATCATCGCTGATTTCGGGTTCTTCATCCAGCCGTCGTAGATATTTTCCCCACCGTGAGAAAGGGTCATAACGAAGGAAGACATACTCTCCCACGCGCTCTCGCACAGTCCCTCGGGCTTCTCCCATCCGTTTGAAATAAAGACCTGCCCCTCTTTCATATCGCAGGCGTGAACGATGGGGTTCTCGTACTTTTCTATCAAATCGTCGTACCTTGCTTTTTTCATTACGGTTATACGGCATTTTTTCATAGTTAAATCTCCTTCAGGGAAGCGTATGGCCTGCCGCCCTGTATATTTCATACCATTCCGAACGCGATAAAATAACGTCCGACGCTTTACATATATCTTCTAAATGGCGAGGGTTCATTGTACCCGCAATAATCTGCATATTTGCAGGATGCCTCAATATCCACGCCGCAGCAACAGCCGTCTTGCTGATGCCGTATCTCTCGCCGATTTCAAGAAGCTTTTCGTTCAGTGCGGGAAATCTGTCGTTATCGACGAAATTCCCCTCGAAAAAGCCGTACTGAAAGGGAGACCACGCCTGAACGGTTATATTTTTAATTCTGCTGTATTCAAGGAAGGCTCCGTCGTGCATCACCGAATCGGCGTTTTTCATATTTACGTTCATACCCGAGCTTATCATACCCGCCTCGGTTACCGAAAACTGAAGCTGATTTATAATAAGGGGCTGTTTTACCGCCGTTTTGAGAAGCTCCATCTGCATGGCGTGATGGTTTGATACCCCAAAAAACCTGACCTTTCCCGACGACTCAAGTCTGTCGAACGCCTCGGCAACCTCCTCGGGCTCCATAAGAGTATCGGGGCGGTGAAGAAGCAAAACGTCAACGTAATCTGTACCGAGACGCAAAAGACTCCCTTCTACAGATTTTAAAATATGCTCCTTTGAAAAATCATACTGCCCGTCGTGTATGGCGCACTTTGTCTGAATGAATACCTTCTCTCTTACCCCGACGTGTCTCGCCAGATATTCGCCGAAGAGCTTTTCTGACCTTCCTCTGCCGTAAATATCGGCGTGGTCGAAAAAATCAACTCCGTTTTCGAGCGCCGTATCAATTATGGCGTCAACTCTCTTTTCGTCCAAATTCGCCATTCTCATACAACCGAGCGAGACGGCAGATGCCTCTATTTTATTCGCTATTCTTATTTTTTTCATATTTTATGCCCTTTATAATTCTATCTCCGTTCTCGTTGCCGAAAAGCTATCGAGCCTGAGCCTTTTATAACGAATTAACACAAATAATACGTCAAGCTTTTTTCACAACTTGTGCAATCAGATTATAATCGTTTGTAAGTATTGTATCTATACCCATATCCAAGAAATCTTTTGTTTCCTCTTCGGTGTCCGACCAGAAGACATTGCATATAATTCCGTTTTCGTGTGCTTTGTCAATCATTTCCTTGTTAAAATATGGCTTGTAGAGCTGCACCTTTTCGCATCCGAATTCAATAGCCCTGTCAACGATATCCCGTGGTCTTGCCTTCAAATGACCTACACATACCGGTATTTCCGGAGCATACTCCTTAAACTGCTTAATCTGAAAATCTGTTTCGAGCATAAGGTATACGTGCTTTTCACAATCGTACTTCCTTATCAGAGAAACGATTTTTTTCATTATATCGTCAGGATAATATTCTGTATATGATAAAGGCTTTATATGTATATTCATAATAACATGGCAGGAAAATTTCTTTAATATATCTTCAAGGCTCAAGATGCGCAAACCTTTAAATTTTTCACCGAAATTTATGCCAAAATCAAGCTGCTTCAGTTCATATAACGTGTGGTCTGTAATTAGTCCGATGCCGTTGCTCACACGCTCGAGATTCCTGTCGTGACACGAAACGATTTCACCGTCTGACGTCGGCCACAAATCAAATTCTATTTCATCAGCCCCCATAGCTATTGCGGCGCCATATGCAGGCATACTGTTCTCGGGAGCAATCGTGCTGAAGCCTCTGTGAGCACACACTCTTGGATATCCTAAAGACTTTTCATCCTTTATGATTGAACTGCCGGCAGGTCTGTACTGCCATGGTTTTCTGCCAAATTCAATATATTTATAATGAGGAGCGTCGAGATTGCCGAAGCCTGCAGGCTTGTAATATTTATCACTCGGGTCAAATTCAACAATTTCCATACCAAATCTGCCCTTCATATTTGCAAGTACTTTTCCATAAGGCGAAACAACCATACTTGCACCGCATATATCCGAATTTTCATCAAAGCTGACAGAGGAGCGGACAACGTAGGCGTTTGTGTTATATGCCAAAAATCTGCACATTGTTTCAATAGCGTCATGTCTATCGCTTCTCTGCAAAGAGCAGCCTATAATAATATCTACGCTTTGTCTTGCGATATTGGCAAAGGACTCATAAAAATAAAAATCATAACAAGTTAAAAAGCCATACCTCAGTCCATCAATTTCAACAACATACGGTTCGGAAAACTCAAACGTATAATCAGAGTCAAGCTCCAACACGTTTAATTCAAGCGGCGGTAAATGCTTTTTAAAATATCTCCCCGCAAGCTCGCCCCTTTGATTGTACACATAGGTCGTATTCCTGTAATTATCATTGATTTCAAAAAGAGCGTTGACAAAAACAATCGCTTTACATCTTTTTGCAGTTTCGATACACTTATCCAAAAGAGTATTTATGTACTTTTTGTGATAAAAAACCGTTTCTTCCTTTGTGGTGGTCGCACACGGAACGTCGCTGTATTCGGGCAATACAATTATATCTATCGTTTCATCACACTTATCAAGCATCTGTATTTTATACTCAAAATACTCGTCAGAATGTGATACGTCTCTTGAATATGGCGGTTGAACAATACACGCTTTCATACCTTCATTTCCTTTTCGTAAAAGCCAAATTTAAACATTAATTTCTTCCTTTTCAAAATTCATTTCTTTTA
>JAZQUE010000155.1:0-6959 GCA_045631145.1 Eubacteriales bacterium | reverse complement strand
CCATTCTGAAGCATTTTTTCCTATCTCCTACGAGTCAGGGGCTGTAAAAACTCTGCTGAGTTTTTACAGCCCCTCTTTTCATTTGTATTTTTCGACTTGTATTCCAAGGTATTCCGAAAGCCTTTCTGCAAGGCTTTCCATTCTCTCGGTGTCCTTCTTTTTGAAGGTGACGGCATCGGCTCTGCCCGCCTGCCTGACCCCGTCGAGCTCGGCTGAAGCCGAGAAAACAGCAACTCCTTTTTTTAAAAAACGAGGCTTTAAAATAAAGATTTTCGCAACGTCCCGAAGAGCGATTTCCACTCTCTCTCGCCCCTCTAAAACAAGTGAGTCGGGAGTGAGGGTAACGCTTTTTTCAAAAAAGCTCTCATTTTCGATAAGTGGTAGCTCGTTCTCTGTTGCGATAGGAAGCGTTTCTACCACTTCCTTCTCGGGAACGGGAATATAATTTTCTATTTTCTTTTCTATTCTTTCCCATTCTTTGGTGCTGATTCTTGCACGTCTTACCTCGTCGTTTTTGCCCTTCGTGACGAGCTCTGTCTTCTCCATATAGCCTATCATTATCGACGCAACAAGCTCACCCACTCCAAGATACTCGGCAAGCTCCTTCGGGGTAAACTTACCCGAGGCTACGGCAAAATCTGCCGAACGGTCGAATTCTTCACGGTACTTTTCGGGAATATTTATCTTCATCGGAATATCCTTTCTTTCTGTCTCGGTCTACACAATTATAGCTCCTTTCCCCAAAAAAGTCAAATATATTTGCATAAACACTTGAATTCATAGTAAACCTATGGTATAATAGGAAAAACGAACGGTCGTTTTTGATGAATTGATATCAAGATATCATAAATTGGCGATCCGTGAATTGCACCTTCGGTGTATGATTTGAAGGCGAAGCCTTCATTAAGGAAAATTTCCCAAAGGGAAATTCACCATAATTCTGAATTCATCATTCTGCATTCTAAACAGAGAGGTTTTTATGAGAATATCGACACGAGGGCGTTACGCTCTTAAAATAATGCTCGACCTTGCTCTCAACTATTCCGACGAATACGTCTCCCTTCGGGGAATTGCCGACAGGCAAAACGTATCGGCGAAATATCTTGAGCAAATAATTGCGATGCTGTCAAACGCAAAGCTTATAAAGAGCACGAGAGGAAAAAGCGGCGGTCACAGGCTTGCAAAAGCCCCTGCCGAATACACAGTAGGAGAAATTCTTCGGGCGACCGAGGGCTCTCTTGCGCCGATTTCCTGCGTTGAGGACTCGCCGAATAAGTGTACTCAAAGCGGGTGCTGTCCCACTCTTTTCTTCTGGGAGGGACTTAACAAAACCATAAACGAATACATTGACTCGACCACTCTCGAGGACGTTGTAAATGAGGAAAAAAGCTTTGGAGAAAGGGCTGAAGAAAATGAGAATATATGCAGATAACGCGGCGACGACAAAGGTCAGCCGAAAAGCGATAGAGGCTATGCTCCCCTATTACGATAAAATTTTTGCAAACCCCTCTTCCCTTCACACAAGGGGTCAGGAGGCGGCAGAGGCGCTCTGTTCGGCAAGAGAAAAGATAGCCTCCCTCATCGGTGCCGAGCCGAGAGAAATCTATTTCACCTCGGGCGGAAGCGAGGCGGACAATCAGGCGATAATTTCGGCGGCGAGAGCAGGCGCAAAAAAGAACAAAAAGCACGTTATATCGACTAAATTCGAGCATCACGCGGTGCTCCACACCCTCGACAGACTCGCCCGTGAGGGCTATGACGTGACCCTCGTCGACGTAAACGAAAACGGCATCGTCAAGGTCGAGGATATCGAAAAAGCCATCCGCGAGGACACCTGTCTCGTAACGGTTATGTTTGCAAACAACGAAATCGGAACTGTTCAGCCGATTGCCGAAATAGGAAGGCTCTGTCGTGAAAAGGGAGTTCCCTTCCACACCGACGCAGTTCAGGCGGCAGGCCACCTTCACCTCGACGTGAAGGAGCTTTCGGTTGATATGCTCTCGGTTTCGGCACATAAGTTTCACGGCCCGAAGGGCGTGGGCTTTCTCTACTCGAAGAGAGGCGTTGTTCTCAAGCCTCTCATAGAGGGCGGTGCGCAAGAGAGAGGAAAGCGAGCAGGAACAGAAAATATACCTGCAATTATGGGTATGGCGGCGGCTCTCGAGGAGGCAGTTTCGAAGATACACGAAAACGAAAAGAAGCTTGTGAAAATGAGAGACAGACTTATGACCGAGCTTGAAAAGATACCTCATTCAAGGATAAACGGTGACAAGAAGCACCGACTTCCCGGTAACGTGAATATCTGCTTCGAGGGAATTGAGGGCGAAAGTCTTCTCCTTCTCCTCGACGAAAAGGGCGTTGAGGGCTCGTCGGGCTCGGCTTGTACCTCGGGCTCGCTCGACCCCAGTCACGTGCTCCTCTCGATAGGACTTCCCCACGACGTTGCGCACGGCTCACTCAGGCTTACTCTTTCGGAGGAAAATACCGACGAAGAAATTGACTATATCATCGACTCTGTAAAAGAGGTCGTAGCATATCTTCGTGAAATCTCGCCCGTATGGGAAGAGCTTACACGAGGAAAAAGAGAATTTATACTTTAAGGAGAGATAAGAAAATGTTATATAGCGAAAAGGTAATGGACCACTTCAAAAACCCCAGAAACGTGGGTGAAATCGAGAACGCCGACGGCATCGGAGAGGTCGGCAACGTCAAGTGCGGCGACATTATGAAGATATACATCAAGGTCGAGGACGGCGTTATCACAGACGTTAAATTCAAGACCTTCGGATGCGGCTCGGCTATTGCGTCGAGCTCTATGGCAACTGAAATGATAAAGGGAAAAAGGATAGAAGAAGCGCTTGAGCTCACCAACAAGGCGGTGGTAGAGGCGCTCGACGGACTTCCCTCACACAAGGTGCACTGCTCGGTGCTTGCCGAGGAGGCAGTAAAGGCGGCGGTAAAGGACTACTACGACAAAAACGGAATTGAGTACGACAAAGAGCTTTTCTGTGACGGAGACTGCTGTAACTGCTCGAAGCACGCCGACGAATAAAATGACGCTGAAGGAATTTTTCGAGGACGAAAAGCTCTGTGAATATGCCCTTCTCGACTTTGACGAGACCACCGTCACCGACGAAAGAAGGGCGAAAAGGCTCTTTCTTGACTTCGACTGTAAGACGGTGGCTCTCTTCGTCATACCCTACAAGGTCGATGAGGTCGTGGAGAAAAACGTTTCCCGCTACGCCTTCGCAAAAGACTATCACCTCTATTTTAAAGAGCTTTCAGAGAGGCTTTTCTCTCACTTCCCTTCCCTATTTCGCGCCTCCTGCGACACCTCACCCATAAACGAGGTGGAGGCGGCGCTAAAGGCAGGGCTCGGAAGCATCGGACGGCACGGACTACTCATAAACCGCCGTTACGGCTCCTACGTCTTCGTGGGAGAGTTCTTTTCCTCCCTTCCGAAGACCGACCCTCTTTTCGAGGGAATAAAGGAAAGGAACAGAGGTCAAGAGTGTCTTTGGTGCGGTGCGTGTGAAAGAGCTTGCCCTGCATCTGCGATAAGTGATAAAACAAAGTGCATATCGTTTATAAATCAAAAGAAAAGGCTCGACGGCGGCGACGAGGAGATAATAAAAAAATCGGGTACCCTTTGGGGGTGCGACTGCTGTCAGGAGGTCTGTCCGATAAACCTTACGGCAGAGAAAACCGAGGTTCCGTTTTTTCTTGAGAGCCTCACTCCCCTTCTCTCTCACGAAACGCTCGATAGCCTTATAAACAAGGGAGAATTCGACGAGAGAGCATACGCCTGGCGAGGAGAAAAGACTCTTCGACGAAACCTTGACATACTTTACGGAGAAAGAAAATGACCTGCCCCGCAGTAAAAAACATAAAAACGAAAAAGGAAAGAGCCGAGCGTTTTCAGGCTTTTTTAAAGGAAAGATACCCCGACGCTCTCTGCGCTCTCGAATACGGCGGCGACCCCTTCCGACTTCTCGTTATGGCACGCCTTTCGGCACAGTGCACCGACAAAAGAGTGAACGAGGTTTCCCTTCCCCTGTTCGAGCGCTTCCCCGACGTTTACGCTATGGCGAAAGCCGACAGAGGAGAGCTTGAAGGCATCATCCGCCCCTGTGGACTTTTCAGAACCAAAGCCGAAAGTGTCATCGGTATGTCGAAGGAGATAATCGAGCGCCACGACGGCAAGGTGCCCTCTACCTACGACGAGCTTACCTCACTTTCGGGGGTAGGTATGAAGATAGCAAACCTTATGCTCGGCGACGTTTTCGGGGACAGTAAGATAGTTCCCGACACACACTGCATAAGAATTACTTCTAAATTAAAGCTCATTTCTAAAAACGACCCCGTCGTTTGCGAAAGAGAGCTTTCAAGGCTTATAAAAAAGGAGGAGCAGTCGGACTTCTGCCACAGAATAGTGCTCTTTGGCAGAGAATTCTGCAAGGCTCCCACTCCCCTATGCGAAAATTGCCCCTTTAATAAAGAATGAGAAAGGAAAAGACGCGCAAAAAACCGTCAGATGAGCAGTAAGCGAAGTATCACGGTTTTTTTTGAAGTCTTATTGTGTATGAAGCTTTTAATCGTTGACGGAAACAGTATAATGAACAGAGCGTTTTACGGAGTGAGACCTCTCGTTACGAGGACGGGCATTCACACAAACGCTATATACGGCTATCTGAATATTCTAAAAAAGCACCTCGACACCCTGAAGCCCGAGCTTGCGGCGGTTGCCTTCGACCTTAAAGCCCCCACCTTCCGCCATAAGATGTACGACGCATATAAGGCAGGCAGACACGCTACTCCCGAGGAGCTTCTCTCACAAATTCCCTATATAAAGGAAGCGACGGCACTACTCGGTATAAAGACCGTCTCTCTCGAGGGCTATGAGGCAGACGATATTCTCGGTACTCTTTCAAATAAATTCGATGGAGAGAGCTACATCGTAACGGGAGACCGAGACTCCTTTCAGCTCGTCTCCGACAAGGCGACGGTAATTCTGTCGGCAAACGCAGGAGACGAGGTATACACACCCGAAAAAATACTTGAAAAATACACCCTTTCCCCAAAAAAGCTCATCGAGGTAAAGGCTCTTGCGGGAGACTCCTCCGACAACATTCCGGGAGTTGCGGGAATAGGAGAAAAAACTGCAATAAAGCTCATCACCGAAGGGGAGAGCGTCGAGGGACTTTACGCTCTTCTCGACAAGGGAGAATTAAAGGTCACAGACTCGGTGAAAAAGAAGCTTGAGGAGGGGAGAGAGTCAGCTTTTCTTTCGAGAAGTCTTGCCGAAATCGCCCTCGACGTCGAGGGACTGCCCTCGCCCGACTCCCTCAAAATAGAAACCGAGGACAAAAGTGCACTTCGTGAGCTTTTTGTGAAGCTTGAATTCACGAAGCTGATGGAGCGATTCGGACTGAACGAGGAGGAAGCACCCCATCAGTACTCCGACCAGATATCCTTCGATATGGCGGAAGAGGAGATTAAGATAAAAGAGGTTTCGGCAGAGGAGTTTTCTCGCTCTCTTGAAGGAGAGGTTGCCGCCCTCGATATTATAGGAAATACGTTTTACTGTGAAAAGAACGGCGAGGTGATATCCACCCCCGTCACCGACGGCGCAATAAAAGCACTCGAAGGAAAGCGACTTGCGCTCTTTGACTCGAAGGAATTCTGGCACAAGGCGGGAGAAGCTCTTTCCCCCGAGACGGTAGCCTTCGATATTCAGCTTGCCTCCTACGTTGACAACCCCGACAGCAAGGGCGATTTTTCGAGAATAGTTATGACCTATCTCGGAAAGAGCGTGCCGATGGGTGCAGAAAGCCGTCCCGAGTGGCGAGTTCCCCTCATAAAGCCTCTTTTTGAGGCGCTGAAGCCGAAGGCAGACGAGGTGAGCGAGCTTTACTACGAAATCGAGCTTCCTCTCGCAAGGGTACTTGCGGGAATGGAAAGGGAAGGCTTCGGAGTAGACAGAGAAGGAATTGAAGAATACGGCAAAGTTTTAAAGGAAAGAATGGCGAGGACAGAGGAGAGCATTTTCGCAATAGCAGGGGAGGAGTTCAACATAAATTCCCCAAAGCAGCTCGGTGTCATTCTCTACGAAAAGCTATCCCTTCCCATTCTCAAGAAAAACAAAACGGGCTATTCAACCGATGCGGAAACACTCGAAAAGCTTCGCTTTTACTCTCCCATTATAGACTTTTTACTTGAATACCGTTCTCTTGCAAAGCTCTACGGAACCTATATAGAAGGGATTTTGAAGGTAATAGGCGAGGACGGAAGAATAAGAACGAGCTTCAACCAGAAGCAGACCCTTACGGGAAGGCTTTCATCCTCCGAGCCAAATCTCCAGAACATTCCGATAAGAACGGAAGAGGGAAGTGAGCTGAGGAAATTCTTCGTTGCGAGAGACGGACACCTCCTCATTGACGCCGACTACTCACAGATAGAGCTTCGAGTGCTCGCTCACGCATCGGGAGACGAAAGTCTCATTTCCGCCTTCAATTCGGGGCGTGACATACACTCGGCTACCGCATCCGAGGTCTTCCGAGTGCCTCTCGACGAGGTAACGCACGAGCTTCGAGGCAAGGCGAAGGCGGTCAACTTCGGCATCGTCTACGGAATGGGCGCGTTTTCGCTCTCCGACGACCTTAAGGTGTCGATGAAGGAGGCAAGCGACTATATTGCAAGCTATTTTGCCACCTACCCGAAGGTAAAGGAGTATCTTGACCGTGCCGTCAAAAACGCTTACGAAAAGGGCTACGCCGAGACGCTCTGGGGTAGAAAGAGATATATTCCCGAGCTTACGGGCACGAAAAAACAGCTTCGCTCCTTTGGAGAGCGAGTTGCGAAGAATTCCCCCATTCAAGGCTCTGCCGCCGACCTCATAAAGCTTGCGATGGTAAAGACCGCCGAGCGACTCAAGAGGGAAGGGCTTAAAAGCCGTCTCA
>JAZQUE010000154.1:0-2837 GCA_045631145.1 Eubacteriales bacterium | reverse complement strand
ATGAAATTCGGCTTTGCCGAGTGAAATACGCCTTTGGCGTATGAAATGTGCTATCGCACGTGAAATGTTGACAAAGTCAACGTTAAGGTAGATTTTCTTAAAAGAAAATCAAAATTAACTTATAAAAATTTTTGAAGTTCTTAGAAACTTTTTATAAAAAGTTTCTAAGTGGGTCAAGGGTGAAACCCTTGTATGACTCAGCGTTTGCAGTCTTCGCAACCGCAGTCGCAACCGTCGTGGTCGCATTCTTCCATAAGCTCGTCCTCGAAAGCGTCTGCAACCTTGTCAAATTCGTCGTCATCGTCGATGGTAACGAGCATCTCGTGACCTTCCTCGTCGATAGCGAGCTTAAGGATAACGAACTCGTCTCCTTCTTCATCCTCGGGAACGAGAGCAAGATAGTTGTTTCCGTCAAGCTCCATATCTCCGATTACCGCAAAGTTCTTCTCAACGCCCTCCTCGTCGGTAAGGGTGAGTATATCCGCTTCAAATTCTTCTCTTTCTGCCATTTCAGTGTCCTCCTTAAAAACTTTATTTTCTACTTCTATTTTACACTATTTTTTATCTTTCGTCAATAGCTTTTCAGAAATTGAAGTATGACTTTAGCTTTTCGAGCTTTTCGAGGCTCTCGGCACTATCCTTCGCCGAAATAAAATAGTAAAGCTTGATTTTTGGCTCTGTGCCCGACGGACGTATTATCACCGACGAGCCGTCGTCAAGCGTGTAGGTGAGTACGTTCTCGCTGGGGAAGGGGAGAGGGGTGACTTCTCCCGAAAGAAGGTCGGTCTCTTTTCCGCTTTCGTAGTCGGTAATCTTAACGACACGATGCCCCTCGATTTCCTTCGGAGGCTCAAGACGGAGCCTTTTCATCGCGCTATCCATCACCTCTGCAAAATTCGGAGCCGTAATAACTGCCTCGCCTGCATATTCGCCGAAGAAGCCGTAGACCTCGTAAATCTCGTCAAGCACGTCGAAGAGCGTCTTTCCTTCAAGCTTTGCGAAAAGTGCCGCCTCTGCAATAAGAAGGGAAGCGAGTATTCCGTCCTTGTCGCGAGTATAGGTGCCCGTAAGGTAGCCGTGACTTTCCTCAAAGCCGAATATGAAGGAGTGGCTACCGCTTTCCTCGAATTCCTTTATTTTCTCTCCTATATACTTAAAGCCCGTATATACGTTAAATACTTCTACGTTGTTCTTCTTGCAGATGACCTCTGCGAGAGCCGAGGAAACGATTGACTTGACCATTGCGGGCTTTTCGGGCATTTTCTTTGCCTTGATAATATAGTCTATGAGAACGAGGGCGATTTGATTACCCGTAAGTGTTTTATATTCTTCATTTTTGCCCTTTACCGCAATTCCCATTCTGTCGGCGTCGGGGTCGGTGGCGATAATAACGTCGGCACCGCTTGCCATATCAATCGCCGTCGAAAAAGCCTCAAGATATTGAGGGTTCGGTCTTGTGAGAGTGGGGAACTCTCCGTCGGGAACAGTTTGACAGTCAACTGTTCTCACCTTCTTGAAGCCTGCTCTGAAAAGCGCCTCTGGTACGAGCTTGTAGCCTGCGCCGTGAAGGGGAGTGTAGAGAATATCGAGCTCGTTGGCGTGTCCCTCTATCATCTCGGGCGAGATTGACTGCTCGAGTACCTTTTCAAGATACTTCTCGTCAAGCTCACTTCCTACTACCTCGATTATGCCCGAGCGTATACCCTCGTCATAGCCCAGCATTTCAATATCCCATACGTCTATATCGTAAAACTTATCGGCAACCTTCTTCGCGTGCTCGGGGGGGAGCTGTGCGCCGTCCTCCCAGTATACCTTGTAGCCGTTATATTCCTTGGTGTTGTGGGAGGCGGTTACGTTAATACCCGCCTTGCAGTGAAGCTCTCTTATCGCAAAGGAAAGCTCGGGAGTGGGACGAAGGGCGTCGAATATATAAACCTTAACCCCCGCCGCCGCAAGAACAGACGCGGCAACTGCCGAAAAATAATCTGAGTTGTTTCTCGAATCATATGCAATAACGACACCGTCCTTTTCACCGCCTGCCTCGATAACGAGGTCGGCAAGCGCCTTCGTTGCAACAGCAACCGTGCGGTAGTTCATATTCGCAATACCGGGGAGCATCTTTCCGCGAAGTCCCGCAGTACCGAAGCCGATGACGCGACCGAAGTGAAGCGAGATTTCCTCGTCGGTCATAGCCTCTATGTTTTCACGCTCTCTCCATTCGTTATAGAGCGCCTTTGCCGTTTCACTTGTGATGACTTTTTGTAATTTCATAGTCTTAACCTTTCAAAATTCATTTCCTTAATTTATATTATATCAAAAAGACGGCGGAAATACAACTAAAAAAGAGGACGAAAAATTCGCCCTCTTAAAAAATTTATTTTGTTTCTTCAGTCTTGATTTCCTCGTATCTGAATTCGAGCGTTTCGCCGCCTACCATCTCGTCGTGCTGCGCGGTAAGACCGTTTCTGTCCTGAAACTCCTTTTCGCCCTTTTCCTTTACATAGTAGCCGAACTGATGCTCTTTGTCGGCTGCAATTTCACCGACGTTGGTAACTGCGAAAGCGTCGTAGTCTTCTTTATTAACGTAGTATTCAATTCCTGCCTGCTTGAGTGCAACCTCGAGACAGTCGATGCCGTAGTAAACCACGCCGTCGTGTACACCCTCCTCGAAGGCTTCTCCGAGAGTGACTGTTTCTTCACACACTACCGCGCCTTCAGCGTCGAGAACTCTGACGGTTACCGTCTTCGCCGAGCAAGAGGTGAGCACAAGCGCCGAAAGCATAAGAAGGGCAAGAACTAAAAACGAAAATCTTTTCATTACTATTCTCCTTTAAGTT